>NZ_JBQENS010000005.1:0-286672 GCF_052044465.1 Pseudomonas sp. 22490
CGCGCCGGCGAGGCCGGACGCGGCTTCGCGGTGGTCGCCGACGAGGTGCGCAACCTGGCCCACCGCGCCCAGGAGTCGGCCCAGCAGATCCAGAAGATGATCGAGGAACTGCAGATCGGCGCCCAGGAAGCGGTCAGCACCATGACCGAGAGTCAGCGCTACAGCCTTGAAAGCGTGGAGATCGCCAACCGTGCCGGCGAACGCCTGAGCAGCGTCACCGGACGGATCGCCGAGATCGACGGGATGAACCAGTCGGTGGCCACCGCCACCGAGGAGCAGACCGCGGTGGTCGATTCGCTGAACATGGACATCACCGAGATCAACACCCTCAACCAGGAAGGCGTGGAGAACCTCCAGGCCACCCTGCGCGCCTGCGGCGAGCTGGAAACCCAGGCCGGGCGCCTGCGCCAGCTGGTGGACAGCTTCAAGATCTGAGCACTGCCCGAGCCGTAGCCGAACCGGCGGATAATCGCGCCGCGGCTATCCGCCCTGCCCCCGGCCATTCGTAGGGTGAACAACGCCAACGGCGTTGTTCACCCTTATCCTGCCAGGATGCCTCCCGAGGCATGCCTTCCTCTCCGCCCGCTCCCTCTGCGACCTATTCCCGCGCTGGCTGCCGCAAGCGCGCCGGCTCGCGCTTTCTTTCCTAGACTTGAAGCTACCCACGGCTCCCGCACACCGTTCGAACGACTGCCGGTGCCGGTGGTCCACTGAGTGGCAGAAGGAACAAGCTCAACGGAGGAAGGCCCATCGTGCACATCGCCGATATGACCATGTTCTACGCGCCTGCCAGCGGGGGGGTACGCACCTATCTCGAAGCCAAGCATCGCCATCTCTGGCACTATCCCGGCATTCGCCACAGCGTGCTGGTTCCCGGCGCCAGCTACCGCCAGGCGAACGGCATCCACGAGGTGCCGGCGCCGCCGCTGCCATTCGGCAATGGCTACCGCTTCCCTCTCCGTCGCGGCCCCTGGCGCAAGGTGCTGCGCAATCTGCAACCGGACCTGATCGAGGTCGGCGACCCCTACCTCACCGCCTGGGCGGCGCTCGACGCGCGACGTCGGCTGGACGTGCCGGTGATCGGCTTCTACCACTCCGACCTGCCGCTGCTGGTGAGCAATCGCATGGGCGCCTGGCTCGGCACCAACGCGGACAACTACGTCAGCAAGCTGTACGGCCACTTCGACCGGGTCCTGGCCCCCAGCCGGGTAATGGCGGAAAAGCTGATGCGCCTGGGCGTCGCCGACGTGCATGTACAACCGCTGGGCGTCGACCTGGTCACCTTCCATCCGAGCAACCGCGATCCGGGGCTGCGCCAGGAACTCGGCCTGGACGAGGAAACCCGCCTGCTGGTGTTCGCCGGGCGCGGTTCGCGGGAAAAGAACCTGCCGGTACTGCTCGACGCCATCCAGCGCCTCGGCGACGGCTATCACCTGTTGCTGGTGGGTTCCAACATGCCGACCCGGGTTCCGCGCAACACCAGCGTGGTCGACCATTTCTGCGACAGCCGCGAAGTCGCCCGCCTGCTGGCGAGCAGCGACGCGCTGCTGCACGCCGGTGACCAGGAGACCTTCGGCCTGGTCGCACTCGAAGCGATGGCCAGCGGCATTCCGGTGGTGGCGGTGCGCGCCGGGGCACTGGCGGAAATAGTCCCGGAGCGTTGCGGCGTGCTCTGCGCACCGAACAACGGCGACGCCATGGCCTGCGCGGTGCGCGAACTGTTCAGCCACGACGTCGAGCTGCGCGGCCAGCGCGCCCGCCGTCACGTCGAGCGCCAGCATGCCTGGGACGCGGTGGTCGCCGGTCTGCTCCTGCACTACCACGCGGTACTCGGCGACAGCGAGGCGAGGTTCCCGCGCTATGGCTGAACGCAGCCTGCTGCTGGTGTTGCACGACGTGGCCCCGGAAACCTGGCCGGACTACCGGCCCTTCGTCGAGGCCGTGGACGCGCTCGGTGAGGTCCCCATGACCTGGCTGGTAGTGCCCGACTTCCACCATCGCAACCCGCTGGAAGCCGACGAAAAGTTCTGCAAACTGCTCTCGCGGCGGGTAACCCGGGGTGACGAACTGGCTCTCCACGGCTTCTATCACTACGATGACGCCCCACCACCGCGTACTCCAGGGCAATACTTCATGCGTCGCATCTACACCTGGGAGGGAGAGTTCTATGCCCTCGACCACGCCGAGGCCAAGACCCGCCTGGCCGCCGGCATCGAGCTGTTCCGCCGCCGCGGATGGCCGCTGCACGGTTTCGTCGCGCCGGCCTGGCTGATGAGCGCCGGCACCCGCCAGGCGCTCGGCGAGAGCGGGCTGCGCTACACCAGCGACCCGTCCAACCTGTATCTGCTTCCCCACCTGCAACCGATCGAGGCCCCCGGCCTGGTCTGGAGCGCGCGCAGTGCCTGGCGTCGCGGCCTCTCCTGGGCGCTCAGCGAGCAGCGCCGCCGGGCCTGGCGCGCAGCGCCGGTGATCCGTCTCGGACTCCATCCGGTCGACATGCGCCATCGCTTTTCCCGCGAATACTGGCTGCGTACCCTGCGCACCCTGCTATCCGAGGGGCGCCAGCCGTTGACCAAGATCGACTGGCTGGAGCGCCACCTCGCCCTGGACCGCGCGGCATGAGTCGAGGCTGGTTACTGCTGTTCGGTTTGATCGGTGCCTCGCTGATTCCGCTGGTGCTCGGCGGCAGCGACATGTTCCCGCGCTTGCGCGCCTTCCCGCTGGACAGTCTGCTGCTGATGTTCGGCATGATCGTGGTCTGCTGGTTCATCAACGGCCTGCGCCTGCGCCTGCTGCTCGCCGGGCGCGCCGGCAAGCTCGGGCAATTGCAGAGCGTCGGCATCATCATGGCCAGCGAATTCGCTTTCTGCGCCACTCCGGGCGGCAGCGGCGGGCCGTTGACCCTGATGGCGCTGCTGGCCCGGCGCGGCCTGCGCCCGGCACAGACCAGCGCGGTGTTCGCGGTCGACCAGTTGGCCGACCTGACGTTCTTCCTCTGCGCCCTCGGCGCGATCCTGATCTATGCCCTCAGCCATTCGCTGAGCCCGAACATGGAATCGAGCCTGATCTTCAGCGCGGTATTCCTGATCGGCCTGTTCGTCGGCGCGGTAATGCTGATCCGCTACCTGCACCAGGTGATCCGCTTCAACGGACGGGTTCTGGCGCGGCTCGGCGTGTCATCGCGCAAGCGCCTGCATTGGGGCCGCAAGATCCTGCATTTCCGCATTGCCCTGCACGACAGCCTGCGCCTGCCGAAACGACGCCTGCTGGCGGTCTTCCTTCTCAGCAGTACGCACTGGCTGCTGCGCTTCAGCGTGCTCGACCTGACCCTGCGCGGCCTGGGAGTGGACATCCAGTGGGCCTGGACCTTCCTGATCCAGATGGTCTCGCTCAGCGCCGGACAGCTCTCGCTGATCCCCGGCGGCGCCGGCGGCACCGAGCTGACCTCGGCGGCCCTGCTGGCCCCCATGATCGGCAAGTCGACGGCGGCGGCGGCCATCGTCATCTGGCGAGCGGTGACCTTCTATTTCTACCTCGTCGCCGGCGGCCCGGTGTTCGCAGTGCTCGCCGGACGCCCGCTGCTGAAGAAGCTGATCAGCAGTCGCGAGGCTTCTTCCTGAGCGTATCCTCGGCGTCAGCCTCGCCCGTCTCGCTGGCGCTCTCCTGGATACGCCGCCAGAGTTCGGCCGCGCCGGGAAACTCGGTTCCGTCCTCGTCGCCGAGGGCGTCGATGTCGTAACGGCTTGTGCAACCCTCGCCGAGGGTCGGTGGCGGGCTGGCGGTGCCCGCCGACCTGGGATCGCTCATGTTCGTTCCTCCGGGTGCCGGCCCTGGCCGGCATTCCAGGGAAGCCGACTCAGTCGAACACCACCGTCTTGTTGCCGTGTACCAGTACGCGGTCTTCCAGGTGATAGCGCAGTCCGCGCGCGAGCACCAGTTTTTCCACATCCTTGCCCAGCCGCACCATGTCTTCGACGTTGTCGCGGTGAGTGACCCGCACCACGTCCTGCTCGATGATCGGACCGGCATCCAGTTCCTCGGTCACGTAATGGCTGGTCGCGCCGATCAGCTTGACCCCGCGCTTCGACGCCTGGTGATACGGCTTGGCGCCGATGAAGGACGGCAGGAAGCTGTGGTGGATGTTGATCACCTGGTGGGCGTACTTGCGGCACAGGTCCGGCGGCAGGATCTGCATGTAGCGAGCCAGGACGATGCAGTCGGCGCCATGTTCGTCGATCAGCCGGGAAACTTCATCGAAGGCCGGCTGCTTGTCCTGCGGATCGACGGGAACGTGGAAATACGGGATGCCGTGCCACTCGACCATGCTGCGCAGGTCGTCGTGGTTGGCGATCACGCAGGGAATCTCGCAGTCCAGTTCGCCGCTGTGCCAGCGGTGCAGCAGATCGGCCAGGCAATGGGACTCCTTGCTGGCCATCAGCACCACGCGCTTCTTCACCTCGGAATCGGTGATTCGCCATTCCATGGAGAATTCGCGGGCGATCGGGGCGAAAGCCTGGCGGAAGCCATCCAGGTCGAACGGCAGAGAGTCGGCACGGATCTCGTGGCGCATGAAGAACCAGCCGTTATCGTTGTCGGAATGATGGCTGGCTTCGGTGATCCAGCCATTGTAGGTGGCCAGGAAGTTACTCACCTTGGCAACGATCCCGACCCCGTCGGGACAGGCGATCACCAGCCGAAAAGTGCGCATGGGTATACTCCAGAAACATCGCGAAAGGCCGCCATTCTAGCGGCATGGCGGGAAAAGTTCAGCCTCGGCGAAGGTCTTTCGACAGGCTGTTGCGCGAGAGAATAAACCCGCACAACAGGGCAATCCCGATGCGGAATTAATTACTTTGAATTTCATCGAGAAAAGTTTTCATCGCGGTTTACTTACAGTTTCGCCCTGACTATTATTGAATCTACTTACATGCCCGCCACCGCCACTCAGCACAGACAAGGTACCTGACATGTCCCTGATCAACGAATATCGCGCCACGGAAGAAGCCATCAAGGAACTTCAGGAGCGCCTGAAGTCCCTGGAACAAGACGACAAACTGAAAAAAGAACTGGAATTCGAAGAGAAGCTGCGCACGCTGATGGGCACTTACCAGAAGTCCCTGCGTGACGTGATTTCCCTGCTCGATCCGGACGCCAAGATCGGCAAGAGCACCCGCACCGCCAAGGCACCTGCCGGCAAGCGCGCGCGCAAGGTCAAGCAGTACAAGAACCCGCACACCGGCGAAGTCATCGAGACCAAGGGCGGCAACCACAAGACTTTGAAAGAGTGGAAAGCCAAGTGGGGCCCCGAGGCCGTCGAGAGCTGGGCCACCCTGCTCGGCTAAACCAGTCAGTTCCACGAAGAACGCCAGCCCAGTGCTGGCGTTTTTCATTTCCGCCGGATTGTATCGGCTCCTCTGCCTGCGCCCTCAAGTCTCCAGCGAATAGCGTTGACGCAGTTCCGCGGCGTAATCGCGCCAGGCCGCAAGTACCGCCGGCAATGTGCCGCCCTGCTCTTGCCGACAAGCCTCCAGCGCCGCCTCGAAGGCCGGCAAAGTATTCGGTGCGCCGTATTCTTCATGGGACAAACGATTGCGGCAGAAGCTTTCCCATTGTTGGCGCTCGGCTGCATTTAAAGTTTCCGGGAAATTTCGCGCACGATAGCGGAAGAACAACTCCTGCAAACGGGCATCGTCGAAGGGCCATTGTTCTTTGGCCAATTGCTCCGGTTCGGCAAGGCGCAGCTGTTCACAAAGGCGTCGATCCCGATCGCCAATAAATCCGTCATACAACTGTTGCTCGGGGTCGTCGCTGGCGGAGAAACTTTCTTCGCCATATAGCGCTGTCAGTTTGTCCGCCCAGACGGTTTGATGCTGGCGCAACAGCTCGGCTTTTCGCTGGCACTCCTCGAGTTCGATGCCGGTTCGCTGGCGATCCTCGGCGCGCAATACCGACAGCGGCGCCACCACCGGGCAACGGTTGACCTGGATCTGCTTCAGCGGCACCGGCAACTCGCCCTCGGCCAGTTCGTCGCGACGGGTATACAGGCGCCTGCGCAAGTCCTCGGCCGACAACTCCAGCAGCGGCGCGGGATCGGCGCAGAGGTCGCAGACGATCAGAGCATTGCGGTTGCGCGGGTGCCAGGCCAGCGGCAGGACCACCGAGAGGAAATGGCGCTCCGCGGAAAAGCGTCCGGAGACATGCACCAGCGGCTGCAGCAGGCGCACCTGGTCGAGCACCTTGTGCTTGCTGCGCAACTGGTAGAGGTAATCGTACAGGCGCGGCTGGCGCTGACGGATCAGGCGGGCCAGGGCAATGGTGGCGCGGACATCGGAAAGCGCGTCGTGGGCCTGCCCATGCTCCAGGCCGTTCGCCGCGGTGAGCATTTCCAGCTTCAGCGACAGCCGGCCGTCCAGCTGCGGCCACTGGATGCCCTCCGGGCGCAGGGCATAGGCGGTACGGACCATGTCGATCAGGTCCCAGCGGCTATTGCCGCCTTGCCACTCGCGGGCGTAGGGATCGAAGAAGTTGCGGTACAGGCTGTAGCGCGTCACTTCGTCGTCGAAGCGCAGGGAGTTGTAGCCGGCCACGCAGGTCGCCGGCTGCGCCAGTTGGGCGTGTACCCGGGTCATGAAGTCGGCCTCGGACAGCCCCCGCTCGGCCAGCCGCTGGGGAGTGATGCCGGTGATCAGGCAAGCCATAGGGTGGGGCAGGATATCGTCGCTGGGACGGCAATACAGGTTCATCGGCTCGCCGATCTCGTTCAGCGCCTCGTCCGTGCGGATCCCGGCGATCTGCAACGGCCGGTCGCGGCGAGGGTCGATGCCGGTGGTTTCGTAGTCGTACCAAAAAATACTCGCGTTCACGGTCATTCCCTTTCTGGCGGCACCGGGCAGTCTACCAGTGACTGCCGCGAAGCTCGCGACCCACTTCGGGGATTTCCAGGTTTTCCAACGAACTCACGGAAAGCGCCGTAGGCACGGCCCGCCAGGGCGCGTCAGTGCGCATATCTGCCATCCGAACCTTGCGTTGTCCCCTCCGCCCTCGCTAGCATTCCGCTCGCACGGATGCCCGTTTCACTGACAAGGACAGCACCATGAACGACACCAGCAATCCCTACGCCACCCCCGCCAGCGCCCTGCAACCGACCCAGGCGGTGCCGCCGGTCATCGGCGACTACGACTTCCGCATCGGCGACGTGATCAGCGAAGCCTGGGCCAAGATCAAGGGCGTCAAAGGCATCCTGATCGGCGCCTTCGTGGTCTACAGCGTGGTGATCCAGACCATCACCTTCATCCTCACCCTGCTCTTCGGCGGTATCGGCCTGATGAGCGAGGCCGATCCCATCGCCTTCGCGGTCGGCCAGATGATCGCCAGCCTGGTCGCCACGGCGGTGGGCTACCCGTTCTTCACCGGCCTGACCATGATCGGCATCCGCCGCGCCGCCGACCAGCCGGCGACCTTCAACGAAATGTTCAACTACTTCGGCATGCTGGTGCCGCTGCTGCTCACCGGCCTGCTGATGATGCTGATGGTCTACGTCGGCTTCTTCCTGCTGATCATCCCCGGTCTCTACCTGAGCGTCGCCTACATGCTCGCCCTGCCGCTGGTGGCCGAGCGCGGCCTGACGCCCTGGCAGGCCCTGGAAACCTCGCGCAAGGCCATCAGCCGCCACTGGTTCAAGGTGTTCGGCCTGCTGCTGGTGCTGAGCCTGCTGATGCTGGTGAGCATGATCCCGCTGTTCATCGGCCTGATCTGGACCGGCCCGCTGTTCGTCGTCTCCATGGGTATTCTCTACCGCACCATCTTCGGCGTTCGCCCGCTGGGCAACTGAGGTGCAGACCGGGCCGTCGCGGCGGCCCGGTTGCCTGATGACGCCACGCTGGCTAGCATCTGACTTTCCCCGACACGGCCCCCCGATGCCACCGAACGCAGCCGCCCGCCTCGTCGCGCCCACCTCCCGGCCAGGCGCCGAGGTCCTCGACACCCACTACCACGTGGAAACGCCGGAAGGCATCGACCTGCTCCTGCGTCCCGCCGGCGTCGTCCCCCGGGCCCTGGCCTATACCATCGACCTCTGCATCCGCGGCCTGATCATGCTGGTGCTGATGCTCGGCCTGGCGTTCCTCGGCAAGCTCGGCGCCGGCCTCGGCCTGCTGCTGACCTTCATCATGACCTGGTGGTACATGGTCCTCTTCGAGGTGCTCAACCAGGGCCGCTCGCCCGGCAAGCAGATGATGGGACTGCGCGTCGTCCACGACGACGGCACTCCGGTGGGCTGGGCCGCGTCGCTGCTGCGCAACCTGCTGCGCTTCGCCGACATCCTGCCCTTCGGCTACGCCCTCGGTCTGCTCTGTTGCCTGAACCATCCGGCCTTCAAGCGCCTGGGCGACATCGCCGCCGGCACCCTGGTGGTCTACCGCGAACCCGAACTGAGCCGGCCCAGCCTGCCTGACGTCGAGCCGCAACTGCCGCCCTTCCCCATGAGCCTGGAAGAACAGCGCGCCTTCCTCGGTTTCGCCGAACGCGGCGCGGCGCTTTCCTCGGCACGCCGCGAGGAACTGGCGGGCATTCTCGCCGAACCGCTGGGCGTCGAGCCGGTACGCGCCCAGGCCGAGATCAACGGCATCGCCCGCGGCTTTCTCGGCCTGCGTCAGGAGAGCGCATGAAACAGAGCCTCTTCGAACAGCGCCACCAGGCCGCCTGGCTACGCTTCGACAAACGCCTCGCCTTCCTCGAGAAAGGCAAGAAGCTGGAAGGCTCCAGCGACGACTTCGCCGCCGATTACCGGCGCCTCTGCCAGCAACTGGCGCTGGCCCAGGAGCGCGGCTACAGCAGTCACCTGATCGACCAGTTGCAGCAACTGGCGATGCGCGGCCATCAGCAGTTCTACCGGCACCGCAGCCACCTCGGCAGCCGCATCCTCGGCTTCCTGCTCGCCGGCCTGCCGCGCCTGGTCCGCGAGGAGTGGCGCAGCATCGCCGTGGCCAGCCTGCTGTTCTACGGCAGCGCCCTGCTCATGGGGCTGCTGGTCTATCACTTTCCCGACCTGATCTACAGCGTGGTCAGCCCGGACAAGGTCAGCGAGATGGAGTCTATGTACGCCCCGGAAACCACCCGCCTGGGTCCGTTGGGGGCACGCGACACCAGCGACGACTGGGAAATGTTCGGCTTCTACATCATGAACAACATCGGCATCGCCTTTCAGACCTTCGCCAGCGGCGTGCTGCTGGGACTCGGCAGCCTGTTCTTCCTGCTGTTCAATGGCCTGATGATCGGTTCGGTGGCCGGCCACCTGACGCAGATCGGCTACGTGCAGACCTTCTGGCCGTTCGTCATCGGCCACGGCGCGTTCGAACTGACCGCCATCACCTTCGCCGGCGCCGCCGGCCTCAAGCTCGGCTGGGCGCTGCTCGCGCCAGGTCGCCTGACCCGCGGCGAAGCCCTGCGGCTGGCCGCCCGGCGCAGCGTGCAACTGATCGCCGGGGTGATCGTGCTGTTGCTGCTGGCGGCCTTCACCGAGGCCTATTGGTCTTCCATCAGTCATTTCGAGCCGCGGGTGAAGTACGCGGTCGGCGCGGTCCTCTGGCTGCTGGTCGGCAGCTACTTCCTGTTCGCCGGACGGAGCCGCCATGCGCCTGACTGACGCCAGCGTGGCGATCCGCCCGCGCAGCGCCTGGGAAGCGCTCGACCTCGGCATCCTCCTGGCGCATCGCCATGCGCGCCTGCTGATGGGCAGTTGGGCGTTGCTGACCCTGCCGCTGTTCGCCGTGCTCAGCCTCCTGCTGTGGCAGCATCCGACCCTGGCGATCCTGATCTTCTGGTGGCTCAAGCCGGCCTTCGAACGACTGCCGCTGTATATTCTCTCGCACGCCCTGTTCGGCGATACGCCAACCCTGAGGCAGGCCCTGCGCGCCTATCCCGCCCTGCTGAGGAAGCAGTTGCCGGCCAGCCTGCTGTGGCGCCGCTTCAGTCCGACGCGCAGCTTCGACCTGCCGGTCCTGCAACTGGAAGGACTCGCCGGGGAGCCCCGCAGCCAGCGCCTGATCGTATTGTCCCAGCGCAACGCCGGCGGCGCGACCTGGCTGACAGTGGTCGGCGTGCACCTGGAAATGGCGCTCTGGGCCGGCTTCGCCATGCTTCTCTACCTGCTGATCCCGGCGCAGAACGAGATCGACTGGAACTGGCAGAGCCTGCTCGACCCGGAAGCCGGCGAGTGGCTCTGGCTGGAGCACCTGTCGAACCTGCTCTACGTCCTGGTGCTGGTAGTCTGGGAGCCGATCTACGTGGCCTGCGGCTTCACCCTCTACCTGAACCGGCGCACCGAACTGGAGGCCTGGGACATCGAGCTGGTGTTCCGCCGCCTGCGCCAGCGTCTGGTCGGCAGCGCCTATGTCCTGCTGCTCGGCCTGACCGCTTCGCTGGCCTGGCTGCCCGCCCCTTCCGCCTATGCCGAGCCGGCGGCCGCCACCAGCGCCGGCGAAGCCGAGCTGCCGCCCGAGCAGGCCCGCCTGCTGCGGCAGAAACTCAACAGCGAACAGGCCGGCAAGCAGATCCGGGCGATCGTCGACGGCGCGCCGTTCAAGAACAGCGAGACCGTTACGGGCTGGCGCTTCGGCGACAAGACCGAGAAAAAGGACAGCCGCAAGGAGGACGAAGAGCGGCTCAAGGCATTCTTCGAGGCCCTGGCCAACTGGGTGCCGTTCCGTCACGCGGCGCAGGTCATCGAAGTGCTGCTCTGGGCGCTGCTGTTCAGCGCGGTGTTCCTGCTGGTCTGGCGCTACCGTGAATGGCTGCGCCTGTTCGTCGGCAACCTGGGCTTGCCGCAACGGGCCCGCCGCGAAGCGCCGACGGTGATGTTCGGCCTCGATCTCAGTCCGGAAAGCCTGCCCGACGACATCGCCGGCAACGCCGAACGGCTCTGGAACGAGAAACCACGGGAAGCCCTCGGCCTGCTCTACCGCGGGCTGCTCAGCCGACTGCTGCATGACTACCGCCTGCCGTTGAAGGGCTCCCATACCGAGGGCGAGGTCCTGCGCCTGGTCGAAGGACTGGAGCAACAACGGCCGCTGCTGCACTACAGCCAACTGCTGACCGCCCAATGGCAGGCGCTCGCCTACGGCCACCGGCTGCCGGCAGACGACGCTCGCCAGCGCCTCTGCGACGGCTGGCGCAGCCTTTTCGCCGCGGGAGCCAAGCCATGATGAGCCGGCGCGCGCGCTTCCTGCTGCTTGCCGTGCTCCTGCTGCTGGCCGGGCTGCTGGCGATCTTCCTGGCCAGCCGCCTGCAACCCTATACGGAGACGATCGACCTCGGCCCATCGCCGGAGGCCCGGCGCAATCCCTACCTGGCCGCCGAACTGTTCCTGCGCAAGCAGGGGGTCACGGTGAGCCGCGCCGATGGCCTTGAGGTCCTCAAGGAGCTGCCGCCCTCCGGGCATACCCTGCTCCTGCTCGGCAGCCGCTCCGGCATGACTCCCGGCCAGGCTCGCCGCCTGCTGCAATGGAGCGAGCAGGGCGGGCACCTGGTGCTGATCGCCGAACGCCTGTGGGACGAGGACGAGAAGAAGAGCGGCGACCTGCTGCTCGACAGCCTGGATATCCGCCAGTACCTGACCGAGGACTTCGACGACAGCCAGGACCGGGCCAGCGAGGAAACCGCCGACGCCGACGCCGACGAAGGTAGCGTCGACGACCATGCGACCGAAGCGCCGCCGGAGGAAGCCGCCGGCGAGGAAGAAGAGCCCGCCGACAGCGTGCCGGACTATTCCGCACTGACCCGCCTGTACCTGGAAAACGAGCGCTCGCCGGCCTACATCGGCTTCGATCCCGACTACCACCTCTACGATCCGCAGAACCACGCCTACGCCTGGGCCAACAGCGGCGACGCCACCCACCTGTTGCAGATGCAGCACGGCAAGGGCCTGGTCACGGTGCTCACCGACGCCTGGATCTGGCAGAACCGCAACATCGAGCAGTACGACAACGCCTGGCTGCTCTGGTACCTGACCCAGGACAACCAGGTGACCCTGCTCTACCGCGCCGAACGCGACAGCCTCGCCACCCTGCTCGCCCGCCACTTCCCCGAGGCCCTGGCGGCAGCGCTGCTGTTGTTGCTCGCCGGCCTGTGGCGCGCAGGGCTGCGCCAGGGTCCCTTGCAGCCGGTGGCCAGCCGTTCGCGCCGGCAACTGGAGGAACACCTGCGCGCCGGCGCCGACTTCCTCCTCCGCCAGCGCGGCCACGTCGCCTTGCTGCACGGTCTGCAACGCGACATCCTGCGCAGGGCGCGGCGTCGCCACCCCGGTTTCGAACAGCTCGGCGTCGCCGAGCAATGGCAGATCCTCGGGCGCATGACCCGCCTGCCACCCAGCGCCATCAGCCAGGCCATGCGCCCATATCCGGCGCAGCGCCTTTCCGCTGCCGACTTCACCCGCCAGGTCGCCCACCTGCAAAGCCTCAGGAATGCCCTATGAGCGAACAGACGCCCGAACAACCGAGCACCGCGCCCAACCCGGCGCTCCAGCGCCAGCGCGCCAGCCAGCTGGCCCAGGCCCTGCGCACCGAACTGCAGAAAGCCCTGATCGGCCAGGGCGCAGTGATCGACGACGTGCTCACCGCGTTGCTCGCCGGCGGCCACGTGTTGGTGGAAGGCGTGCCGGGGCTCGGCAAGACCCTGCTGGTACGCGCCCTGGCGCGCTGCTTCGACGGCGGCTTCGCGCGCATCCAGTTCACCCCCGACCTGATGCCCAGCGACGTCACCGGCCACGCCGTATACGACCTCGCCAGCGAGCAGTTCAAGCTGCGCAAGGGGCCGGTGTTCACCCACCTGCTGCTGGCGGACGAGATCAACCGCGCGCCGGCCAAGACCCAGGCCGCCCTCCTGGAAGTGATGCAGGAGCGCCAGGTCACCCTGGAAGGACGCGCCCTGCCGGTGCCGCAGCCGTTCATGGTGCTGGCGACGCAGAACCCGATCGAGCAGGAAGGCACCTATCCGCTGCCGGAAGCCGAACTCGACCGCTTCATGCTCAAGCTGCGCATCGATTACCCGGCCGAAGCCGAGGAACAGACCCTGGTGCGCCAGGTGACCCGCTCCGCGCGCAGCGACATGCTCGACGTGGCCAACCTGCGGCCGCTGCTGAAGGACAAAGACGTTCTCGCCCTGCAGCGGATCGCCAGCGACCTGCCGATCGACGACCAGGTCCTCGACTATGCCGTGCGCCTGGCCCGCACCACCCGCAACTGGCCGGGCCTGGCCCTCGGCGCCGGACCTCGCGCGTCGATCGCCCTGGTCCGTTGCGGCCGGGCGCGGGCGCTGCTGCGCGGCGGCGAGTTCGTGGTGCCGGACGACATCAAGGGCTGTGCCCTGGCGGTCCTGCGCCATCGGGTCCGGCTGTCTCCGGAGCTGGACATCGAGGGGCTGTCGGTGGACCAGGTCCTGCAACAGTTGCTCGACCAGGTACCGGCCCCCCGCGTATGAAGCCATCGCGCGCCCTGCTGGCGCTGTTCGCCGCGCTCCTGCTGCTGGCCATCGGCCTGGGCAGCCTGTCGGCGCTCGGCCAGCGGTTGCCTGCGCAACTGCATACATTCTGGTGGGCGGCGCTCGCCGCGCTGCTCCTGCTCGGCCTGCTGGACGCCCTGTGGGCGCGCCGCCAGGCGGTGCCGAAGCTGAGCCGCCAGCTCAGCGGCAACCTGCCGCTGGGGCGCTGGAGCGAAGTGCGTCTGCATCTGCAGCACACCTATCGGCGTCCGGTTCGCCTGACCCTGTTCGATCACCTGCCGGCCGGCATGGATTTCGAGTACCTGCCGCAGGAGGTCGAACTGCGCCCGGGCGAAAGCACCGAGGTCGGCTACCGGGTGCGGCCGCTCAACCGCGGTCACTTCGTGTTTCCCCGCTGCGAGCTGGAACTGCCCAGCCCGCTGCGCCTGTGGCGGCAGCGCCGCTACCTGGAAGCACGCGGCGAGACCCGCGTCTACCCGGACTTCGCCCGCCTCTACGGCGCCGAACTGATGGCGGTCGACCACTGGCTCAACCAGATCGGCGTACGCGGCGGCCAGCGCCGCGGCCTCGGCCTGGAGTTCCACCAGTTGCGCGAATTCCGCGACGGCGACACCCTGCGCCAGATCGACTGGAAGGCCACCGCTCGCAAACGCACGCCGATCGCCCGCGAATACCAGGACGAACGCGACCAGCAGATCCTCTTCCTGCTCGACTGCGGCCGCCGCATGCGCAGCCAGGACGGCGACCTGTCGCACTTCGACCATGCCCTCAACGCCAGCCTGCTGCTGGCCTACGTGGCCCTGCGCCAGGGCGACGCGGTGGGCGCCATGACCTTCGCCGGCGACGACCGCCGGCATCTCCCGCCGGGCAAGGGCAGCGCCCAGCTCGGCGCGCTGCTCAACACCGTCTACGACCTGCAGACCAGCCAGCGTCCCGCCGATTTCCCGGAAGCCGTGCAGGCGGTGCTGTCCCGCCAGCGGCGGCGGGCCCTGGTGATCCTGGTAACCAACCTGCGCGACGAGGACGACGAAGAACTGCTCGGCGCGGTGAAACGCCTGGGCCGCCAGCACCGGGTGCTGGTCGCCAGCCTGCGCGAGGAAGTGCTCGACACCCTGCGCCACGAGCCGGTCGCCCGCTACGAGCAGGCGCTCGCCTACACCGGCACCATCGACTACCTGAATGCGCGCAACGGCCTCCACGAGAAGCTCGCGGCCCACGGCGTGCCAGTGCTCGATGCGCGTCCCAGCGAACTCGGGCCGGAGCTGATCAGCCGCTACCTGGGCTGGAAGCGCGCCGGCGTGCTTTGACGGATCAGACCGACTGCGGCTGGCGGGGGAAGCTGAAGTAGCGGCGCAGCGCCTCCACCAGTTCGAGGAATTCGGCGGGCGGCGCCAGCAGGTGGAAGCCGGAATCGAAATGACCGGGCGTGACGTCCTCGCAGGTCCACCGGCAGTCGGCGGAAAAATCGATGCATTGCGGGCGACCGCCCAGTCCCGGAACCTTCAGGCGCAGTTCGAAACGCGCGCCGACCAGCATCGGCAGTTGGCTGATCAGCAGCAGGCCGTCCTCGGAGACGTTGCCGATGTATCCCATCGGCTTATCGGTGATGCGATTGAACACCTTCAGGTAGCTGGGCAACTGATGGCGCTGGATATGTCGTTGAAGACCCATAATGGCATTTCGCTATGATTTGCAGTCCAGTATGACGATGCCGGCGCTCGGGGAACAAGCTCAGCGGCAGCGTTCGGACTCCCGCGAGGCCAGTTCGCGACGAATGGCGTCCAGCTCGGCATCGCTCAGGTAAACCGGCCCGCCGCCGGCGTCCTGCCGATAGAAGCGGCCGCCGCGTTCGAGCTGGGACAACTGTTGCCGCAAGCGCCCGCATTCCTCGGCCAGCGCAGCCTGGCGCTGGCCGGCACGTTCGGCGGCGGCGGTGCGTTCCACCACCTGCGGCCTGACTTCGACGCGTTGCGCGCCGGCCGGTGGCGTGGCGGAGAAGTGTACCTTGCCCTGGGCATCGGTCCAGCGATAGATGTCCGCCTGCGCCAGCACGGGCATCAGGGCGACACAGAACCACAGGGCACGCATGCGAACCTCCTCCGTGAAATCCAGGACGAAGCTTACCGGATCGACCGGGGTCCCATGCGACCGACGGTCAGCCTGAACGCCCGTCCAGTCTCCCGGCCGCCTACAGGCGGGTCGGCACGGCGCTGGCCGAGGCCGGCGTCTCGCTCAGCCGGCCCAGTTGGCGCAAGGTCTCCAGCCGCGCCTTGGCACGGTAGGCATATTCGCTGGTGGGGTAACGGGCGATGATGAAGTGGTAGGTCTGCGCTGCGTCGACGAACAGGCTCTGGCGTTCCAGGCACTGGCCGCGCAGCAGCGAGATTTCCGGCTGCAGGTAGGGCCGCGCGCGAATCCGCCGTTCGGCCCGCGACAGGTCGAGCATCACCTGTGCGCAATCGCCTTTGTCGTAGGCGCGGTAGGCCCCGTTCAGGTCGCTGTTCAGCGACCAGCTGTTACAACCGGTGGCACTCAGCGCCAGGCAGGCAACGATCAAGCTTCGCATAGGCATATCCTCCGTTGGGAACTGTATCGGCGCGTATTGGCGTGACTGAAGGGCCTGACTAGACTGAGGTGGCTCTCGCCCTGGCGCCAAGGAGATGCCATGCGCTTCGCCCGCCGTCTCGTCCTGCTCCCATTGTTGTCGCTGCTGGCCGCTTGTTCGCCGACCACGCCGCTGTTCGTCGCCCAGGTGACCACTGGCGAAGTCGCCGAATACAAGCAGATGAAGAGCAACCGCATGACCGCCGCCATCGAGGAGGAAGGCGACCTGCTGACCTACAGCGCCATGGCGATCCGCGACAACAGGAGCGCCGAGGCGGAGAAGCTCTACCTCACCGGCTACGACAATAGCCGCTACAGCGCCGAAGTGCGCGGTATCTCGCTGTACCAGATCGGCCTGATCTACATGAGCCGCTACAACGACCAGCGCGACGACGCCAAGGCCACCGACTACTTCCAGCGCGTGGTCCGCGAGTTCCCCGGCACCCACGCCGCCGAGCATGCCCAGGCGCGCCTGCTGGCAATGCGCCAGCGGGCCAGGGAGCCGGTGCAGAAGAGCGCTCGCGAATTGCTCGCCACCTGGAAGCCACAGCAGAACCTCGATCTCTACAAGACCAGCCTCGACCCGGACATGACCCTGCTGTCGCGCCGCGCGGTGCTCAAGGATCGGGTCGACGAAGCCGCCGAGCTCTACCTGCTGGCGGTCAACGATCCGGCGATTCCTGCCGGTATAAAGGAAAAAGCCCTCTACCAGCTCGGCCTGATGTACCTGGCGCCGGACAACCCGCACCCGAACCGCGACAAGGCCATCGAATACCTGCGTCGCCAGTTGCTCGACTATCCTGAAGGCGAATTGTCGAACAAGGCCGGCCGGCACCTCGACCAGGCGCTCAACGTGCAACCTCGCTGATCCCCGCCGGACTGACCCAGATCAAGCGCCCGTCGCGGCGCCTGGTCTGCAATGGCATTCCCGCCCAATGCCAGGAGCGTTGCCATGAACCTGCATAACCTGCTGGTGGTCGTCGACCCGAGCAGCGACGAACAGCCGGCCCTTTCCCGTGCCCAGTGGATCGCCGAACGCAGCGGCGCCAGCGTCGAGTTGCTGCTGTGCGACTTCAACCCGGCGCTGGACGGCGGGCTGTTCTTCGACAGTCACTCGCTGCAGCGTGCCCGCGACCTTTACCTGGACGAACGGGTCACCTGGCTGGAGCAGCTTTCCATGCCGCTGCAGCAGGCCGGCATCCGCACTCAGGTCGAGGCCCAGTGGGGCAAGCCGCTGGACCGGATGGTCCTGCAACGGGTCGGCGAAACCCGGCCCGACCTGGTCCTCAAGAGCACCCGCAAGCACAACCTGCTGCGCCGCCTGCTACTGGGCAACAGCGACTGGCAATTGATCCGCCACTGCCCGCAGCCGCTCTGGCTGGTCCATCACGACGCCTGGCGCGGCCAGCGCCTGTGCGCGGCGCTCGACCCGCTGCATGCCAGCGACAAGCCGGCCGCCCTCGATCACCGGCTGATCGCCGCCGCCCGCCAGCTCGAAGCCAGCCTGGGGCTGCGCGCCGACTACCTGCATACCCACGCGGCGATGCCGCGCAGCCTGCTGTTCGACGCGGAAATGCTCGCCGGTTACGAGCGTTTCGTGCTGCAACATGAGGAACGTCACCGCCAGGCCTTCGACGACCTGCTGGCAGCCTACCCGGAGATCGCCGCGGAGCGCCGCCACCTGCTGGCCGGCTATGCCGAGCAGGCGATCCCCGACTTCGTCCGGGCCAACGACATCGACCTGCTGCTGATGGGCGCGGTCGCCCGGGGGCACCTGGACAACGCACTGATCGGGCAGACCGCCGAACGCGTCCTGGAGGAGGTGGAATGCGACCTGCTGGTGCTCAAACCGACAAATGACATCTGATGCAGATAGTATGACTCCGCAGTCGCCGCCGAGCCTCGCCGGTGGTAGCCTGCACGCCAGCGTTATCCAAGGAGTCCTTTGCATGTCCGTTCGCCGCACCAAAATCGTCGCCACCCTCGGCCCAGCCAGCAATTCCCCGGAAGTGCTGGAGCAACTGATCCTGGCCGGGATCGACGTCGCCCGCCTCAACTTCTCCCACGGCACCCCCGATGAACACCGCGCCCGCGCCAGGCTGGTGCGCGAACTGGCGGCCAAGCACGGCCGCTTCGTCGCCCTGCTCGGCGACCTGCAAGGACCGAAGATCCGCATCGCCAAGTTCGCCAACAAGCGCATCGAATTGCAGGTCGGCGACAAGTTCCGCTTCTCCACCAGCCACGCCCGCGACGCCGGTACCCAGGAAGTGGTCGGCATCGACTACCCGGACCTGGTGAAGGACTGCGGGGTCGGCGATGAGCTGCTGCTGGACGACGGCCGGGTGGTGATGGTGGTCGAGGAAGTCGCCGCCGACGAACTGCGCTGCCGGGTGCTGATCGGCGGCCCGCTGTCCGACCACAAGGGCATCAACCGCCGCGGCGGCGGTCTCACCGCGCCGGCGCTGACCGACAAGGACAAGGCAGACATCAAGCTGGCCGCGGACATGGACCTGGACTACGTGGCCGTTTCCTTCCCGCGCGACGCCAAGGACATGGAATACGCCCGCCGCCTGCTCACCGAGGCCGGTGGCAAGGCCTGGCTGGTGGCCAAGATCGAGCGCGCCGAGGCGGTCGCCGACGACGACGCACTCGACGGCCTGATTCGTGCCAGCGACGCGGTAATGGTGGCCCGTGGCGACCTCGGCGTGGAAATCGGCGATGCCGAGCTGGTCGGCATCCAGAAGAAGATCATCCTGCACGCCCGCCGCAACAATAAAGTGGTGATCACCGCGACCCAGATGATGGAGTCGATGATCCACAGCCCGATGCCGACCCGCGCGGAAGTCTCCGACGTGGCCAACGCCGTGCTCGACTACACCGACGCGGTGATGCTCTCGGCGGAAAGCGCCGCCGGCGAGTACCCGGTGGAAGCGGTGAAAGCCATGGCCCGCGTCTGCCAGGGCGCCGAGAAGCACCCGACCAGCCAGAAATCCAGCCATCGCCTCGGCCAGACTTTCGACCGCTGCGACGAGAGCATCGCCCTGGCGTCGATGTACACGGCCAACCACTTCCCGGGGATCAAGGCGATCATCTGCCTGACCGAAAGCGGCTTCACCCCGCTGATCATGTCGCGCATCCGCTCGTCGGTACCGATCTACGCCTACTCCCCGCACCGCGAGACCCAGGCTCGCGTGGCGATGTTCCGCGGCGTGGAAACCATCCCCTTCGACCCGGCGGCGCTGCCGGCGGAGAAGGTCAGCCAGGCCGCGGTCGACGAGTTGCTCAAGCGCGGCGTGGTGACCAAGGGCGACTGGGTTATCCTGACCAAGGGCGACAGCTACACCGCCCAGGGCGGCACCAACACCATGAAGGTGCTGCACGTCGGCGACCTGCTGGTATAAGCGCACGTCGCGGCGGATAACGCCCGCGGCGTTATCCGCCCTACGGACCGGCGCTCCGCTGGCCCAACGTGGTGTAGGGCGAATAACCGCCACGCGGTTATCCGCCATTTCAGACGCCTCACGGCGAATAACGCCTGGGGCGTTATCCACCCTACGGACCGGCGCTCCGCTGGCCCAACCTGGTGTAGGGCGAATAACCGCTACGCGGTTATCCGCCGTTTCAGACGCCTCACGGCGAATAACGCCTATGGCGTTATCCGCCCTACGGATCGTCGCTCCGCTGGCCCAACAGCGGTGTGCTCAGGCGAACCTGGAGAAATCCGGCTGGCGCCGGTGCATGAAGGCACTGAGCGCCTCGATCGCCTCGGGCGAGCGCAGACGGGTGCTGAAGATATCGCCCTCCTCGGCGATCACCCGGCGAAGCTCCTCGATAAACGGCGCTTTCATCAGGCGCTTGCTCTCCACTACCGCCGAGGGCGCCAGGTGCAGGAAGCGCCGGGCCGCATCGCGGGCGTGCTCCAGCACCGTGGCGCCATCCTCCAGCGCCGCATTGGCCAGGCCCCAGGCCGCCGCCTGCTCGCCGCTGAAGTCCTGGCCGAGCATCAGCAATTCCGCAGCCCTGGCATGACCGAGCATGCGCGGCAGGATCAGGCTCGAGCCGAACTCCGGTGTCAGGCCGAGGTTGACGAACGGCATCTTCAATCGCGCGTTGCGACCGACGAAGACCAGGTCGCAATGCAGCAGCAGGGTGGTGCCGATACCCACCGCCGGTCCGTTCACCGCGGCGATCACCGGCTTGGGGAATTCCAGCAGGGCGCTCATGAAGCGGCCGACCGGGCTGTCGCGCAGGGATGGCGGTTGCTCGAGGAAGTCGAGGATGTCGTTGCCGCTGGTGAAGCAGGCATCGCCGCCAGTGATCAGCACTACCCGCACAGCCGTATCGGCCTGCGCCTCCAGCAGCGCCTCGGCCATCCGACTGTACATCGCGCGGGTCAGCGCGTTCTTCTTGTCCTGGCGGTCCAGGCGCAGGGTCAGCAGCCCCGCTTCGCGTTCGACCCGAATCAGCTCGCTCATCGTCACTCCAGGGATGCGGCGCAGGGCCGCGGCAATGGCTGCAAGGCACCGCCACCGCGCCGCGTCAGGCGTGGGGCAGGAACAGGTCCGCCAGGGTCTGGCTACGCGGTACGCCGGCCAGGTAGAGATGCCGGGCGAAGCGTTCGACACTGGCGGGTTGGCCGCAGAGTAAGGCCATGCTGCGCCGCGGAACAAGGCGGAGATCGGCCAAGGCAGAGGGCAACTGCGCCGCCGACACCAGGTTGACGCGCACTTGCGGATGACGCCCGGCCAACTCCGCCAACTCGCTCGCCAGGTAGTGGTCGCGCGCCAGGTGCAGCAACTGGATCGGCGCCTGGTGTTCCGCGCGCAAGGCCTCGCGAAGTATCCCCCAGAGCGGCGCCAGCCCGGTACCGGCGGCCATCAGCAACAGCGGTCGCTCCTGCCAGTCCGGCTCGTAGCGCAACGCCCCGCCGCGCAACTCGCCCAGACGCAGGAGCGCGCCAGGCGCCAGGCGCCGGGCGCGGTCGCAGAACGCGCCGGGAGCGCTACAGTCGATGTGGAACTCCAGCCATGGGTCCTCGTGAGGCAGGCTGGCCAGCGAATAGGGACGCGCCACGCCATCGTCGCTCCACAGCAGCAGGTGCTGCCCGGCGCGATAGCGCAAGGGCCGCTCCGGCTCCAGGCGCAGGCGCAGCACATCGCCCAGCCAGTGGCAGGCTACGACCCTGGCCGGCAGCCCGTCGCGCTCAGGATCGAAAGGCTGCAACACGAGGTCGCCGAGCACCCGGCACTGACAGGCCAGCCGCCAGCCCGCTTCGCGCCGTGCCGGATCGAGCGCCTCCGGGAGGGTGTCGTCCACCTCGCCCTGCAGGCAATGCACCAGGCAGGCGTGGCAACTGCCGGCGCGGCAGCTATGGGGCACGGCGATGCCGCCGGCGAGCAGCGCATCCAGCAGGTTGCTGCCGGCGGCGACGGCAAGGCGTCGCTCGCCGACCCGTATGTCAGGCACTGGTGACCTCCCAGGTGGCGTCGCAGCGGTTTCGTCCGCCGCGCTTGGCACGGTAGAGCGCCTGGTCGGCCCGCTGCAAGGCCTCGTCGAGATCGTCGTCGGCATACAGCAGGGTCATGCCCACCGAAAGGCTCAGGGTATCCACCGTGACCCCGACCGGTTCCGCCTGTTGGAACGCCAGGCGCAGGCGCTCGCAACAGCTTTCCAGCTGTTCCGCGTCGGCGTGGGGCAGCAGCAGGACGAACTCCTCGCCGCCGTAACGGGCCAGGACGTCGCCATCACGCAGACAGGAACGCGCCACCGCGGCGAAGGTCTGCAGGACCCGATCGCCGGCGGCGTGGCCGTGGCGGTCGTTGATCCGCTTGAAGTGATCGAGGTCGATCAGCGCCAGGCCGTGCTGCCGGTTCGGCAGCAGGTCTTCCAGCGCCCGGCTGGCCATGCGCATGAAATGCCGGCGGTTGAACAGACCGGTGAGTTCGTCGGTGGCCACCAGGTCTTCCAGTTGGCGCATCATGCCGCGCAGCGTGTCCTGGTGCGCCTGCAAGGCATAGCGGCGCTGGCGCATGCGTTGCCGCATCGCCTGTATGTAGCTGGCGAACAGGCTCAGCCAGACCATTACGATGAACATCACGAGCACCTGCAATGCAGCCCGGCCCGGTAGCTCGAGACGCTGCTGCAAGGCCTCTACCAGGTAGATGCCGGAAAAAGCGATGAACGCCAGCGCCGCACAGCGGGCGAAGACCCGCGGCGGCAGTTGGAACACGCCGAACAGCAGGGCCAGCACGTAGAACACCATGAAGGTGCCGCGCAGGCTGTCGACGTGGTAGAGGAAATAGGTCAGCCAGGCGATCGCCACCAGCACCTGCGGCTCGGTCAGGCTGGGATCGGCGTAACGCAGGTTGCGACCACTGGCGAACAGCCAGAGGAAGGCCAGTTGGCAAGCCACCACCAGGGTGGTGCTGGCCGCCGCGGTGGTCGGCGCTGCGCGGTAGAAGCCGCTGAGTAGCGCCAGCCAGAGCAGGACCAGGCCGAGCAGGTAGGTGCCTGCGGCCATGCCGAACCGGCGGAGCAAGAGCTTTTGCAGCGCACGCTGTTTCAGAGGAGGCTTGTCTGTGCGCATGGGCTCCGTCCCGTAATGGCACCTGGCCGCAATGTACCCTGCCCCCTGCGGGTTGCCTAGTCGAACGAACTGCCAGCTAGCGGACCGCGGATTTATCGGCCGACCAGCCGGCTGGCCGACCAAGGTCTGATCGTCGGCGCGTGCGCCCGTCTCGCCGGAACGGCTATACTGTCGCGCCTTTTTTGCGCCGGTGCCTGACCGGCGCGCTCCTCGGCTGCGGCCGGCTCCGTGACCCTGCCCCGCATCCGAATTACCCGCCTGAAGAGGACCGTGCTCCATGGCCGTGATCAAGCAAGACGACCTGATCCAGAGCGTCGCCGATGCCCTGCAGTTCATCTCCTACTACCACCCGGTCGATTTCATCCAGGCCATGCATGAGGCCTACCTGCGCGAAGAATCGCCGGCTGCCCGCGACTCCATGGCGCAGATCCTGATCAACTCGCGCATGTGCGCCACCGGCCACCGCCCGATCTGCCAGGACACCGGGATCGTCACCGTGTTCGTCCGGGTCGGCATGGACGTGCGCTGGGACGGCGCTACCATGAGCGTCGACGATATGATCAACGAAGGCGTGCGCCGCGCCTACAACCTGCCGGAGAACGTCCTGCGCGCCTCGATCCTGGCCGACCCGGCCGGCGCGCGGAAGAACACCAAGGACAACACGCCGGCGGTGATCCACTACTCCATCGTTCCCGGCGACAAGGTCGAGGTCGATGTCGCGGCCAAGGGCGGCGGCTCGGAGAACAAGTCGAAGATGGCCATGCTCAACCCGTCCGACTCGATCGTCGACTGGGTGCTGAAGACCGTACCGACCATGGGCGCCGGCTGGTGCCCGCCGGGCATGCTCGGCATCGGCATCGGCGGTACCGCGGAGAAAGCAGCGGTGATGGCGAAGGAGGTCCTCATGGACCCGATCGACATCCACGAACTGAAGGCCCGCGGCCCGCAGAACCGCATCGAGGAACTGCGCCTGGAGCTGTTCGAGAAGGTCAACCAGCTGGGCATCGGTGCCCAGGGCCTGGGCGGCCTGACCACCGTGCTCGACGTCAAGATCATGGACTACCCGACCCACGCCGCCTCGCTGCCGGTGTGCATGATCCCCAACTGCGCCGCGACCCGCCACGCCCACTTCGTGCTCGACGGCTCCGGCCCCGCCGAACTGGAAGCGCCGTCGCTCGACGCCTACCCGGAGATCGTCTGGGAAGCCGGCCCGTCCGCGCGCCGCGTCGACCTGGACAAGATCACCCCGGAAGAGGTGCAAAGCTGGAAACCGGGCGAGACCCTGCTGCTCAACGGCAAGATGCTCACCGGCCGCGACGCCGCGCACAAGCGCATGGTCGACATGCTGAACAAGGGCGAAACGCTGCCGGTGGACCTGAAAGGCCGCTTCATCTATTACGTCGGCCCGGTCGATCCGGTCGGCGACGAGGTGGTCGGCCCGGCCGGTCCCACCACCGCCACCCGGATGGACAAGTTCACCCGCCAGATCCTCGAACAGACCGGCCTGCTGGGCATGATCGGCAAGTCCGAGCGCGGTCCCATCGCCATCGAGGCGATCAAGGACAACAAGGCGGTATACCTGATGGCCGTCGGCGGCGCCGCCTACCTGGTCGCCCAGGCGATCAAGAAGTCCAAGGTGCTGGCCTTCGCCGAACTGGGCATGGAAGCGATCTACGAGTTCGAGGTGAAGGACATGCCGGTCACCGTCGCGGTCGATACCAACGGCGAGTCGGTGCACATCACCGGCCCGGCGGTCTGGCAGAAGAAGATCGCCGAAAGCCTGGCGATCGAGGTCAAGTAAGCCTGCTCCGTCCCTGAAAAAGCCCGGCCCCGCGCCGGGCTTTTTCGTACGGCCACTGGCCGGAGCCTGGGCTGGCAGCGCCGCAGGCGCCTTGGTTCAGCCGAACCAGAAATACAGCAAGGTCAGGTTCGCCGCCGAGATCAGGCCGAACAACGACCAGGCCAGCGCGCTGACCCAGCGCGGGTTGACGAACTCCCCCATGAGGCCCCGGTCGCTGCTGAAGCGAATCAGCGGCCACAGGGCGAACGGCAATTGCAGGCTGAGCACCACCTGGCTGAGCACCAGCAGCTTGCCTACCGCGGCTTCGCCCAGCCAGAGCACGCCGATCAAGGCCGGCACCAGGGCCAGGCCGCGGGTGATCAGGCGCCGCTGCCAGCAGGGAATCTTCGCCCGGAGGAAACCCTCCATCACCACCTGCCCGGCAATGGTGCCGGTGAAGGTCGAGCTTTGCCCCGCCGCCAGCAGGGCGAAGCCGAACAGGAAGCTGGCCAGGGCGCCGCCCACCAACGGGTCGAGCAGGTGGTAGGCGTCCTGGATCTCCACCACCTCGGTATGGCCGCTACCGTGGAAAGCCGCGGCGGCGAGGATCAGGATCGCCGCATTGACCAGCAACGCCAGGGACAGCGAGCCGATGGTGTCGAGCCGGGAAAAGCGGATCGCCGAGCGTTTGCTCGCCGCGTCGTCGCCGCTGACCCGGGTCTGCACCACGGACGAATGCAGGTAGAGGTTGTGCGGCATCACCGTCGCGCCGAGGATGCCGATCGCCAGGTACAGCGGCTCCTGGCTGCTCAGGGTGTCCCAGGACGGCCGCAAGCCGGCGGCGACATCCGGCCAGT
Source organism: Pseudomonas sp. 22490 (assembly GCF_052044465.1). Taxonomy (NCBI): domain Bacteria; kingdom Pseudomonadati; phylum Pseudomonadota; class Gammaproteobacteria; order Pseudomonadales; family Pseudomonadaceae; genus Pseudomonas; species Pseudomonas sp. 22490. Next base: position 25,322 of record NZ_JBQENS010000005.1, read on the forward strand.
AGGGGCCGATCAGCACCAGTTCGACGAAGAAACACGCGCCGATGGTCGCGATCAGCCCCAGCACTATGGCCTCCAGGCGGCGGAAGTTGGCGCCCTGCAGGGCCAGCACGATCAGGGTATCGAAGGCGGTGAGGACCACCCCGGTGGTAATCGAGACGCCCAGCAGCAGGTGGAAGGCCAGCGCCGCGCCGAGCACCTCGGCAAGGTCGGTAGCGACGATCGACAGTTCCGCCAGCAGCCATTGGCCACGCGCCACGCCAGGGCGGTAGCGCTCCCGGGAGAGCTGCGCGAGGTCGCGGCCGGTGGCGATGCCCAGGCGCGAACAGAGGCTTTGCAGGAGCATCCCGGAAAAGCTCGCCAGCACCACTACGAACAGCAGCGCGTAGCCGAAGCGCGAGCCCGCCTCGATGGCGGTGGCCCAGTTGCCGGGGTCCATGTAGCCGACCGAGACCAGCAGGCCGGGGCCGATGAACAGCGCCAGCTTGCGCAGCGGCGAGGCGTCGGCCGGCACCGCCACGCTGTGGCTGACCGCCGAGGGACAGAACGGCGCGGTGGCCGTGGTGGGCAGGGAGTATTTCACGAGGCGACGCCGGATCGGGGGAGGAAGTGCGACCAGCCTAAACGTTTCACCCCGGTCGCGTCTTCCCTCGCCTCAGGCCTGGGCGCGCTGGCCGACCAGGCTCAGCTCGGCGACTTTCTCGCGCCGCTGCGCCAGGTAGCGGGTGCAACTGACACGCAGGAAGGAGGCGAAGTTGAGCACCTCGCCGCGATAGTCCATCACTTCCTCGTAGAGATTGGTGATCAACTGGTTGGTGCTCAGGCCCTCGCCTTCGGCGATTTCCCGGAGGATGTCCCAGAACTGGTTCTCCAGGCGCAGGGTGGTCACCACCCCGCGGATGCGCAAGGAACGCGAGCGCGATTCATAGAGGATCGGATCGGCTTTCACATAGAGTTCGCACATGCGCGGGGGGCTCCTGGGTCTCAGTGGCTGATGCGGGTGCCGAGCGCCTCGAGGAAGCGCGCCAGCCACGCCGGATGCGCCGGCCAGGCCGGCGCGGTGACCAGGTGGCCGTCGACGTGGGCCTGGTCCGGCGGAAGGTCGACGTACTCGCCGCCGGCCAGCCGCACCTCCGGGGCGCAGGCCGGATAGGCGCTGCACGCCCGCCCTTGCAGAACGCCGGCGGCGGCCAGCAGCTGGGCGCCATGGCAGACCGCGGCGATCGGCTTGCGCGCGGCATCGAAGTCACGCACCAGAGCCAGCACCTGCTCGTTCAGGCGCAGGTATTCGGGCGCGCGGCCGCCGGGGATCAGCAGGGCATCGTAATCCTCGGCGCGGGCCTGGGCAAAGTCGGCATTGAGGGTGAAGTTGTGGCCCGGCTTCTCGCTGTAGGTCTGGTCGCCTTCGAAATCGTGGATGGCGGTGCGCACGCTTTGCCCGGCCCGCTTGTCCGGACACACCGCATGCACCTGGTGGCCCACCATCTGCAGGGCCTGGAACGGGACCATGGTTTCGTAGTCTTCGGCATAGTCGCCGACCAGCATCAGGATCTTCTTCGCAGCCATCACGCGCACTCCTTCGGGCAGGGCCCGGTCATACCGGGGATGCACCTAAGGTAGCCAATCCGCAGGGGGACGCGGGTAATAGACGGTTACTACACGCGTGCCGGGTTCAGATGCCGATCTTGTCCAGGGCCCGCCCGACGCCTTCCCAGAACGAGCGCTGCACGCGTTTCCGGTAGCCGCTGGCGGCGAACTGCATGGGCTCCTGGACCTGGTGGGTAGCGCCGATTTCCGCAGCGCCGAGATCGGCCGCCACCAATTGCAGCGGGCCATCGCCCTCACCCGCCGGGTGCTCGCTCTTCGGTGGCGGGTTGAGTTCGTCGTAGCGCAGGTAGTAGACCGAGCCGGCCCTGGCCTCGAGCATGAAGCTGGCGATGCGGGTGAAATCCATCGGACCGTCGGCGAACAGGGTCCAGAAGCTGCCCGCCAGCGGCCGGCGCATTTCCAGCTTGTAGCTGCCGGTCTCGAACTCGAACGCCAGGTAGCCGTTGCTCGGCAGGCTGCCGATCAGTTCGTTGTTGAGGAAGATCCCCGGCGCCTCGAGTTCCTCGTCCGCCCACTGGCTCCGCGGACGGTAGAGGTAGACGGTGGCGTGGCTGGCATCGGCGCTCGGATGGGCGACGAAGGCCGGTCCGTCCACCGCACCGAAGAACGCGCCGGGCGTGCTGCAGCCGACCAGGCTCGCGACGATCGACAGGGCCAGCGACAGGCTGCGCAGCATGCTCCATCCCTCTTCTTATGGTTATCCGCGCAGCATAACCAGCCGGGCCGGGCCTGCCACCCGTCGAAAGTCCGGTTCTCCGGGAGAACGGCCTCAGGCCGGGCGCGGCACCTTGGCCAGCGCCGGCGCCGGCGCCGGCATCAGCCGGCGCACCAGCCACTTGCGCACCGGCACCACGCCGCGCTCCTGGAACAGCACGCAGAACGCCACCAGCAGGACCAGGAACAGCGGGTAGTAGAGCAGCGACGATGGCAGCGCGGCCGCCGCCTCGGTGCAGGCGCGCCAGTCGTCGAGACAACGCCCCGGCACGGCGATAAGGCGCTCGCTACGGGAGAACAGGGTGAACATCGGCACATGCAGGGCGAACAGCGACAGCGAGGCGGCCCCCAGGCGCGGCGACCAGTGGCGGACGAAAGCGCTCTTCGGGTCGGCGGGCAGCGCGCAAAGGCACACCAGCAGCAACTGGGCCGGTAGCAGCAGGCCGTTGTGCAGCAGGAAGTACCAATGTTTGGCGCCCTGGGTGAACAGGTAGTCGGCCACCAGGAAGGCCGCCACCACCAGCGCCACCAGCGCGGCCAGCAGGCCGCGTCCCGGCACCATGCCACGGTCGCGGTAGCCGCGGAACAACCCGTAGGCCAGGATGCCGCCAAGGAATTCCGGCAGGCGCAGCAACGGATTGCGGTGCAGCAGGCCGGTCCAGGGGATCCCGTAGCTCTCGCTGGCCACTACCAGCGCCGGCGGGATCAGGTAGACCAGCCAGACCAGCGCCAGCACCTTCCACTTGTGCCGGCTGCGCATCAGCCGCGGGGCGACGAAGGGAAACGCCAGGTAGAAGAACATCAGCGTCGACAGCGACCACAACGGCGCGTTGAAGGTCAGGTAATAGGGATTCCAGGCCTGCAGCAGGAGGATCTGCAGGATGCTGTTGACGAACAGTTCGGTGTTGCTCATCCAGTGCAGGAAGAGTTCCGGGTGGGTGCGGCCGAGCACTTCGTTGGTGTCGTAGATGACGAAGCGCGGGGTGGCCTTGTCCAGCTCGGGACCGATTCCCAGGTGGCTGAGGGCCAGCAACACCAGGATCGACAGCAGCAGGGAGAACAGGTGCAACGGATAGAGATTGGACAGTCGCTTGGTCCAGAAACTGCGGGCGCTTTCGCGCAACCGGCCGCTGCGTGCGTAGACATGGGCCAGGAGGAAGCCGGAAAGCACGAAGAAGGTACTGGTGGCGAAGAACCCCAGGCTGGTCAGTTCGTCGAGACCGGGAAACTTCTGCTCTTTCGGATAGGTATGCAGGGTGTGGTACACCACCACGTACAGGCCGAGCAGGAAGCGCAACCATTCCAGTCCGATGAAACGTTCCTTGGAGTCGGGCGTTGCCACGCATCTCTCCTTTGTCATTGTAATGGGCGGTCCGGGGTAGACCCGCAAGCTCCCCGGCAAGTTTCACCGGGCCGGCCAGCGGCTACGAACGGCCGCTCCCTAGCGCCGGCGGTCGAGGAAATTCACCACTACCCGGTCAAGCCAACCCCACAGGCGCTGGTGCAGGCGCATCCACAGGGGTCGCGCGCGCCACATCGCCAGGGTCACCTCGCGGCTGTCGGCGAAGTCCGCCAGCAGGCTCGCCGCCGCCTCATTGGTGAAGTCCGGGTCGAGGGCCTCGAGATTGGCGTCGAGGTTGAAGCGTAGATTCCAATGATCGAAGTTGCAGGAGCCGACGCTCACCCAATCGTCGACCATGACCATCTTCAGGTGCAGGAAGCGCGGCTGGTATTCGTGGATGCGCACGCCGGCGCGCAGCAGGCGCGGGTAGTAGCGCTGCCCGGCATAGCGCACCGGGGCGTGGTCGGTGAGCCGCCCGGCCAGCAGCAGGCGCACCTCCACGCCGCGCTGGGCGGCCTTGCGCAGGGCCCGGCGAACCTTCCAGGTCGGCAGGAAGTACGGCGTCGCCAGCCAGATCCGTCGGCGCGAGCCGTTCAGCGCGCGGACCAGCGATTGCAGGATGTCGCGGTGCTGGCGGGCGTCGGCGTAGGCCACCCGGCCCAACCCACGGGCCGCCCCCGGCTGCGGCGGAAGGCGGGTAAGGGTCATGCCCTCGCGGGGCTTCCAGGCTTTCTCTTCGAGACAGGCCAGCCATTGCCGCTCGAACAGCGCCGCCCAGTCCGCCACCACCGGGCCGTCCATCTCGACCATCACCTCGCGCCAGGCGCTGACGTCGCTGACCGGTTCCCAGAATTCGTCGGTGATCCCGGCGCCGCCGACATAACCGAGGCGCCCGTCCACCAGCAGCAGCTTGCGATGGTCGCGGTAGAGATTGCCGCCAGTCAGCTTCCAGCGCAGCGGGTTGTACAGCCGCAGTTCGCCGCCGGCCTCGCGCAGGCGCTGGATCCAGGCGCTGCCCAGGCCGAGGCAGCCGAAGCCGTCGAACAGGCAGCGCACGGCGACGCCCCGGCGGCGGGCATCCAGCAGGGCGACGAGAAACAGTTCGGCGCAATGCCCGTCTTCCACCAGGTACAGCTCCAGCTCGATGCTCCGCTGCGCCGCCTCGATGGCCAGCAGCATGCGCGGGAAGAACCGCACGCCGTCATTGAGCAGGGCGAAGCGGTTGTCGCTGCGCCAGGGAAAGACCGGGCCGCTCACCGCGAAGTGAAGATCAGCACGGCGCCGACCGGCACCGAGAGCCCGATGCTGCCGGCGCCGGCCAGCTTGCGCAGGGTCTCGATGCCGGGGGCGAGGTCGAAGTCGGCGGCGTCCAGCACCAGCGGCGACAGGGTCACCACCTGGAAGCGATGCTCGTCCAGGCGGGTCACCAACAGGTCGCTGGCGTAGCTCTTGCGCTTGCCGTGCAGGCTGACGGTCACCGGCTGGCGCATTTCCAGTTGCACGCCGTCGGCCAGCTCGACGATCGGCGCCAGGTCGAGCTGGGCGGTGATCTCCGCCTCGGCGAAGCGCTTGGTCTCGAACAGATGCTCGCGGATGCGTTCGTCGCGCAGCGGGATGTCGGTGCTCACCGAGTCCAGCTCGACGCGCAGGCGCGCCTGCCCCTTGTCGTCGACCTTGCCGTGCATGACCAGGAAGCGGCCGACTTCCGAAAGGGTAGCGTTCTTGGTGGAGATGAAACTGAGTCGCGACGACTCGTAGTCCAGGTACCAGGCGGCCTGGACCGGCAAGGCCAGGAGGGCCAGGCCGAGGCAGATCAACTTGTGCATGCGGGCTCCCTTTGCGTCCGGCGCCACCTTAAACCGGCCGCCTGGGAGCAGGCAAACTCCCGCGTCAGTCGAGCGCGTGCTGCAACTGACTGACGGTATCGGCCAGGGTTCCCAGGTGCCGGCGGCGCACCCGTTCGACGCAATCCTGGTCGCGCGGCCAGTGCAGCGCCACGCTGCCGAGCAGGCGACCCTGGGCGCGTACCGGCAAGGCCACCGCGCGGATCAGGAACGGCAGGCGCACCGGATACTCCCAGTGTCCCTCGGTACGCTCGCCGTAGCCCTGGCCGTGGGCCTGCTCGCGGGTGCGCAACCAGAGGTCCTCGTCTACCTGGTGCTGGCGCGCCAGGCGGCGCACCTCGCTGTCTGCCAGTTCGCCCAGGCAGGCCTTGCCCATGGCCGAATGGAACAGGCTGGCGTGCTGGCCGACCACCAGCCGGTTGGCCGGGTAGCGCTTGCGCAGGACGCCGGGCACCGAGCTTTCCGCCACCAGCAGGCGGTCGCCGTCGAGAATCGACAAATCGGCGACCAGCCCGGTGCGCTCGCTCAACTCCACCAGCAGCGGCGCGGAACGCTCCACCACCTGGCAACGGAAGCGCTCGGCGGCGTCACCGTAGAGGCGGGTGGAACGCAGCCGGTAGCGCCGGTCGGTCAAGCCGCGGTACAGCCAGCCCTGCTCCAGCAGGGTATGCAGCAGCCGCGACACCGTGGCCTTGGGCAGTTCGGTCAGGTAATGCAGTTCCTCGAGCCCCAGCGCCTGGTGCTGGCCCAGCAGATCGAGGATCGCCAGCGCCCGCTCCACCGAACGCACGGTTCCCGCCTCTTCTCTTTCCGGCATGACGACACCTCCACCGTCGACAGACCGTTATGGCAAAGCAAGATGCAGGCCCAGGTCATGTAGGAAGAATCTGCGAATACGCCAGCATTGCTCCGCGGCCTAGTCGATGCCCCCTGGAGCCTCGAGCATCGCCGGCGGACGGCGGCTGACCCAACGGGTCAGGCCCTCGTGGGCATGGGCCAGTTGCAGCACCGCCAGGTCGGCCTGCGCCGGGCCGATTATCTGCAATCCCATCGGCAGGCCCGCCGCGCCGAAGCCGATCGGTACGCTGATCGCCGGCAAACCGGCCAGGGTCGGGCCGATCACCACCTCCATCCAGCGGTGATAGGTGTCCATCGGCCGCCCGGCGACCTGCCGCGGCCACGCCGTTTCTGCATCGAAAGGAAACACCTGGGCGCTGGGCAGCAAGAGGAAATCGTAACGTTCGAACAGACGCGCCAGCGCCCGATACCAGTCGCTGCGATCCAGCGAGGCGCGATAGACCTCGGTGGCGCCGAGGCCGAGCCCGGACTCCACTTCCCACTGCGCCTCCGGCTTGAGCCGGACGCGCCGTGCGGGATCGGCGTAAAGCTCGCCAAGCGAGCCCTGCACCAGCCACTGGCGATGGACCAGCCAGGTGCGCCACAGGCGCTCCAGGGGATAGTCCGGCAGGCACGCCTCGACCTCGCAGCCCAGCTCGGCGAAATCGCCCAGCGCGGCTTCGCAAAGCTCCAGCACGCCCTCCTCCATCGGCAGGTAGCCGGCGTAGTCACCGAGCCAGCCGAGCCGGGCTCTGCGGAAATCGCGCCCGAGGTCGTCGGCGAACCTGCGCGGATCGTCGCGCAACGACAGCGGACAGCGCGGATCGTAGCCGGCCTGGGTGGCCAGCAGCCGGGCCAGGTCCGCCACGCTGCGCCCCATCGGGCCTTCGGTGGCCAGTTGCTGGACGAACAGTTCCGCTTGCGGGCCGTGCGGCACCCGTCCCTGGGACGGGCGGAAGCCGTAGACGTTGTTGTAGGCGGCGGGGTTGCGCAGCGAACCCATCATGTCGCTGCCGTCGGCCACCGGCAGCATGCGCAGCGCCAGCGCCACCGCCGCCCCACCGCTGCTGCCGCCGGCGATCCGCGCCGGATCGTAGGCATTGCGGGTGGTGCCGAACAGCGGGTTGTAGGTCTGCGAGCCGAGCCCGAACTCCGGTACGTTGGTCTTGCCGATGACGATCGCACCGCTGCTCTTCACCCGCTCGACGACGATGGCGTCGTGCTCCGGCACCTGCCCGGCGAACAGCGGCGAACCCAGGGTGGTAGGAATGCCGGAGGTGGCGGCGAGGTCCTTGATCGCCTGCGGCATGCCGTGCATCCAGCCCAGCCATTCGCCGCGCGCCAGTTGCCGGTCGCGCTCGTCGGCCTGGGCGAGCAGGCGGCTTTCCGCCTGCAGCGAGACGATGGCGTTGACCCGCGGGTTGAACCGTTCGATCTGCGCCAGGTAGGCCTGCATGACCTCGCGGCAGGACAGTTCGCGTCGGCGGATCGCCGCGGACAGCGGCAGCGCGTCAAGCGCGACGATTTCCTCGTGGCCGTCGCTTCGATGGCGGGTGGCGCTCATTCACAGACTCCTTGCCGGCTTGCCCAGGGCCGGTTCACGGGGGCGCGGGGCGGGCGTCGCGCCCTCCCGCAGATAGAGGGTGGCGAGCAGCCCGAGGAAGGCCGCGCCGAGCACGTAGAACGCCGGCGCCACTGGCGAGCCGCCGACCTCGGTGAGCCAGGTGACGATGAACGGAGCGAAACCGCCGAACAGCATCACCGCCAGGTTATACGCCACCGCCAGGCCGGTGGAACGCACCCGCACCGGAAACTGCTCGGCCACCGCGGTCGGCGCCGGGCCGAAGAAGCCGCCGATCGCCGTGCACAGCAACAGTTGCATCAGCAGCAGGCGCCCCAGGCTCGGCGCCGCGGCGACCCAGGCGAACAGCGGATAGACCATGAGCATGAAGGCCAGGGTCGCGACCAGCAGCACCGGGCGCCGCCCGACCCGGTCGGAGAGTCCCCCAGCCAACGGGATCACCAGGGTCATCAGCGCCACCGCAGCCATCTGCACCATGAACACCTCGTCCAGCGGCAGGCCCAACTGCTTGTGGGCGAAGGTCGGCATATTCACCAGCACCACGTAGAAGGACACCGTGCCGATCACCGTCAGGCCCATGCTCACCAGCACGCTGCGCCGGTATTCGCGCAGCACGCCGAGCAGCCCCTGGCGCTCGCCGGGCTCACGGATGGCTTCGAGGAAGGCCTCGGTCTCGCCCATGTAGCGGCGGATCCACAATCCCACCGGACCGATCAGCAGACCGAACAGGAACGGCACCCGCCAGCCCCAGCTCTCCAGGGACTCGGCGTCCAGGCAATGGGTGACCAGCGCGCCCATCCCCGCACCGGCGAACACCGCCAGGCACTGGCCGAACAATTGCCAGGAACCGTAGAGACCGCGCCGGTGCGGCGGCGCGCTTTCCACCAGGAAAGCCGTGGCGCTGGCGTACTCGCCGCCGGTGGCGAAACCCTGCAGCATTCGCGCGATCACGATCAGCAACGGTGCGCCGACGCCGATCGCCGCGTAGGTCGGGGCGAAGGCGATCATCGCGATGGACAGCGTCATCAGCAGGATGATCAGTTGCATCGCCGCCTTGCGTCCCCTGCGGTCGGCATACAGGCCGAGCAGGACCCCACCGACCGGACGCATGAAGAAACCGACACCGAAGGTGGCCAGGGCCATCAACAGCGAGGTGTACTCGTCGCCGGAAGGGAAGAACAGCCTGGCGATCAGGCTGGAAAGGAAGCCGTAGACGATGAAGTCGTACCACTCCAGGGCGTTGCCGATCACGGCAGCCGCCACCTGGCGGGTACGCGAGGTACCGCTCGGGCAAGCGTGCATGGGAATCTCCTGGTAACCGGGGGAATGCCGGCGCGGCTCAGGCCGCGCCGTTATTGGCGGCAGTCAGTCGAAGGCCGGACGCCGCGGGGGCGGCCAGCCAGGTCTCGGCGAGCGCGCCCCAATAGGCCGCGCCCCGGACCAGGATGTCGTCGTTGAAGTCATAGGCCGGGTTGTGCACCATCGGCCGTCCTCTGCCGTTGCCGATGAACAGGTAGCTGCCGGGGCAGCGCTGTAGCATCCAGGCGAAGTCCTCGCTGCCCATCAGCTTCGGCGTGTCGCCGTCGACCTGCTCCGCGCCGGCCAGCTCGACCCCGACCTGGCGGGCGAACTCGGTTTCCTCGACGCTGTTGACCAGCACCGGATAGGCCGGGTAGTGCTCGATGCTGGCCTGGCACCCATAGCTGGCGGCCTGCAACTCGATGATCTGGCGAACCCGCTGCAGCACCTGCTCGCGCACCTGGCCGTCGAGCGCCCGCAGGCTCAGGCGCAGCACGGCGCGCTGGGGTATGACGTTGGCCGCCTCGCCGGCCTGCAATGCGCCGACCGTGACCACCGCGGCCTTCTGCGGATCGACGTTGCGCGCCACCACGCTCTGCAGGGCCATCACCGCGCTCGACGCGGCGAGCAACGGATCGACGCTCAGGTGCGGCATCGAACCGTGTCCACCGACGCCCTCCAGGGTGACGCTCAGCAGGTCCTGGGAAGCCATCATCGGTCCCGCGCGGAAGCCCAGGTGCCCGGCCTCCAGTCCCGGCATGTTGTGCATGCCGAACAGCGCATCGCAGGGAAAGCGCTCCAGCAGCCCGTCGGCGAGCATCGCCTCGGCGCCGCCCTGGCCTTCCTCGGCGGGCTGGAAGATCAGTACCAGGGTGCCGTCGAAACGCCGCGTCGCCGCCAGGTAGCGTGCCGCGCCGAGCAGCATCGCGGTGTGTCCGTCGTGGCCGCAGGCGTGCATGCGCCCGCCGTGGCAGCTGCTGTAGCCGAGCCCCGTGGCCTCGACGATCGGCAACGCATCCATGTCCGCCCGCAGGCCGAGCCGCCGCGTGCCGTCGCCCTGGCGGAGGACGCCGACCACGCCGGTGCGGCCGATCCCTTCGTGCACTTCGTAGCCCCAGCCGCGCAGGCATTCGGCGACCAGCGCGGCGGTGCGTCGCTCCTCGAAGCCCAGTTCGGGATGGGCGTGGATGTCCTGGCGCAGGCTACGCAGGTCGTCGGCGACCTCCTCGAGCCAGGCCACGATGTGTCGATGTCGAGCCATGCCGTCTCTCCTCTGGCCGGATTGCGCTCCGGTCTTGTTGGCGGGAGGCCCGGACGCAAGGCCGGCCGGGCGTGGTCACAGCTAAGCGCGGCACGCGGCGAAGGACAACGGAAGGCGGTTCCACTGGGTGGAACCCAAGGCCCGCGCCGCCCTCCGCCGGTACGTCAGAACTGTTCCGGCGGCACTTCGCGGAAGTTCAGCACGGCGAACACCGGTACCTCGGGAGTGATCGAGGGAATATTGGCCATCTCCTTCAAGGGCTTGAGCTTCTCTTCCAGGTCGAAGTCGAGCAGCTTCAGCAGCACCGGCTCCAGGGTCGCCACCTGGACCAGCCCTTCGCCCTGGCGGGTGACCAGCACGTCGGCCTTCAGGCGGCGCTGCTGGCCGTGCAGGTCGAGGGTGAAGTCGAGCTTCTCGACCCGCGACTGGCCGACCCGCAGGTCGTCGAAGCCGGCCATGTCCAGGCGGCTCTCCACGGTGGCCTCGGGGAAGCGCGAGGTTTCGAAGAAGTTGTCCTTCATTCGCTCGTCGCGCAGGGCCAGGCCGCTGTCCAGGGTGCCCAGCGGCACCACGATGCGCGCGACGCCCTGCTTGTCGATCTGGCCGCTGAGACGATCGAAGCGCTGCACCTCGGCCATCTTCGCGCGTTTCACGGAAACGAAGCTGATCCGCGAGTAATCCGGCTCCAGTTGCCATTCCGCCGCCGACAGCAGAGGGCTGAGGAGCAACAACAGGACACACAATACAACAGGCATTCCACCTCCGGCTTCGGGCCGGCGCCGTCCCTCGCCCCGCGCCCCGACATGCGCCGCCGGTCAGTCCGGCAGCCTGTCCGCCTCGGGCATGAGCCGGCATCCCTCGCGCGGGCCCAGCCAGGCGGCCGTCTGCGTACTGCCGAGGCCGCGGGCGGTCACCCGGCGGCGGGCTTCGTCGTCGAAGAAGCCGCTGATCGGCACGTACTGTTGGGTATAGGCCCGGCAATAGTCCGCGGAGTTCCCCATCACGTAGCGGCAGGAGCAGTACTCCTTGGCCGTATAGGCGCCGATGATGGCGGGAAAGGCCGCCAGGTGGATGCGGTTCTGCCAGGCCCACGCGAGGGCGGCGAGCAGCCCCAGGACGAACAGGAAGAGCAAGGGATGGCGACGGATCATGGCCGCGCCTCCCCGGCGAACGCCGCCTGTGCCAGGCGCAGGAATTCGTTGTGGCGGAAACGCCCGTCGCGGTCGTCGGCGTAGCGCACGATCACCAGCTTCTCCTCGGGCAGCACGTAGAGCGCCTGGCCCCAGTGGCCGAGCGCGGCGAAGGCGGTCTCGGCGACGTCCGGCCAGGGCGCCGGCGCGCCTTTCACCGCACGGTTCAACCACCACTGGCCGCCCGGCACCGCCTCGCCCTCCTCTTCCGCGCTCGGCCGGTAGCGGGCGAAGGGTGTCAGGTTGAACTCGACCCATGCCAGCGGCAGCAGTTGCCGCTCGCGCCAGCGCCCGTGGCGCTGCATCAGCAGGCCGACGCGCGCCAGGTCGCGGGCGCTCATGTAGACGTACGACGAGCCGACGAACGTGCCGGCGGCGTCTCGCTCCCATACCGCCGAACGGATGCCCAGCGGCTCGAACAGCGCGCGCCAGGGGTACTCGGCATAGTCCGCGCCGAGCATGCCGTGGAGGGCCGCCGCCAGCACGTTGCTGTCGCCGCTGGAGTAGCGGAAACGCCGGCCCGGCGGCCGGGCCTGCGGGGTTTCGGCGACGAAGCCGGCCATGTCGTCACGCCCACGGGTGTAGAGCATCGCCACCACGGAGGATTTCAATGGCGCGAACTCGTAGTCCTCCTGCCAGTCCAGCCCGGAAGACCAGTTCAGCAGGTGGCGCAACGTCACCTCGGGATGACGGGCGAACGGCGGGTAGTAGCGCGCCACCGGGTCGTCGAGCTGGAAGCGCCCTTCGCCCTCGGCGACGCCAAGCAGCGTGGCGAGCAGGCTCTTGCTCACCGACCAGGTAAGGTGCGGGGTCTCTGCACGGCTCGGGCCGGCGTAGCGCTCATAGACCAGACGACCGTCGCGGATCACCACTACCGCGTCGGTGCGGATGCCTTTACGACGAACATCGTCGCGACGACCGAAGGCATAGCGCTCGAATGCCTCCAGCGCCGGCCCCGCGGGCTGTTGGGCACGGGGCCAGTCGGTGTCGGGCCAGTCTTCGGCCAGGGCAGGGAGGGCGAATACCAGGGCCAGCGCGGCGAGGGCGCGGCGGGACAACGGCAAAGCGGGCATCGGCGGGCCCTCTCGACGGTCGAGGGGCAACCCTAGCATGGCCTCGATGACGCCAGGAAGCGCGGACTCAGCCTGGCATGCGGTAGTCGTCCGGGCCGAGCAGGTCGATGCCGCACTCGAGGTTCTCGATCCAGTAGAGGAAGGCGCTGATCATTTCCTTGCCGACGAAGGGCCGCCCGTGTTGCGGCACGATCATCTCCACATCCATGTCCCGGACCATCCGCGCCCACAGGCGGCAGATCTTGTTCGCCGCCATGTAGCGGCGATGGAATCCGTCCATGTACTGGATATGCGCGGCGAAATCGCTGACCGGCGCCGCGTCGTCCACCAGCGAGGCGCCCATATCGCCCGAGAAAAGGATCTTGCTCACCGGGTCGTAGAGCTGGAAGTTGCCCACCGAATGCAGGAAATGCGCGGGGATCGCCTTCAACGAGCAGTCGCCGAGAGCGATCGCCTGGCCGCGGTCGGGCAACGGCATGACCCGGTCGTAGGTGTTGATGCCATGGCTGACCGCCAGGTAGTTGGCCGTCAGGTGCGGCAGGAAGCGCGCCCACAGCTTGGAGCAGATCACCCGGGCGCGGGTGTGCAGCAGCCACTTGTCGAGGGCGGCGATGATGTCCGGGTCCTGGTGCGAAGCGAAGATGTAGTCCAGCTCCTGCAGCGGAAAGCGTTTCGACAATTCCAGCGAGAGCGGCGTGTAGGTCAGGTCGCCGCCGGGATCGAGCAGCAGGTACTGGCCGTTGTCGACGATCAGGAACTGGTTGGACTGGACCCCTTCGCCGCTGACGAGGTCATCGAAACACAGGCACTGGTGGCTGCCGTTGTCGAACAGCACGATCGGTTCGCGTCGCATGGTCGGTGAAATCTACTCTGTGCAGGCGCCGAGGAGCATTCCTCGCCGGATGCTGCGCAGGGTAAGCGCCTGCGGCGCGGCGCCTCACTGACCTGGGTCAAGCCCGAGGCGGGTCAAGGCCTTCTCCAGGCGAACTTTGCGGGCCCCGTTGGCAATCGCCAGCAAGCCGCGATCGCGTTGCCACAATGCCTCCCAGGTCGAGGCGTTGGCGGCGAAGGCGGCATCCAGTTGCCCCTCCAGCGCCGAGAACTGTTCGAACAGCCCAGCCAGTACCGCCTGGGTGCCGACGCAGGCGACCGGATGCCGCGCGACCTCGGCGCAGCCGCCGAGGATGCCGGCCAGGCGCAGCAGCAGCGGCGAGGGCCAGCCGCATTCATGGCCGACCCCATAGAGCCAGCCGACCAGCGCCGCCAGCACATGGACATCCTCCAGCAGGCGGAACGGCCTGACGTAGTCGTCCCAACCATCGCCGGGCAGGCGCTCGCAATGGGCACCGTCGAGCAACAGGCGGGAATGCGGCACATCCGGCATCAGCGGCAGCGCCGGCAACGCCTCCAGGCGCGCCCCCGGGGCGCCGGCCAGGACCACCGTCATCGACAGTCGCGGCGGCTGCCCCGGCGCCTCGTCGCGGGCGGCCACCAGCCACCAGGAGGCGCTGTCGCCAGCGGTGACGAAATCCTTTTGTCCATGCAGGACCAGCCCCTCCAGGCGGGTCTGCAGGTCCGCCGGGCGCACGCTGCGCTTCTCGGTCACGCACAGCGCGCCGAGACCTTCCGGCGCCGCCGGCCAGAGCGCGCGCAGGGCCGCCTGGTAGCCGGCGAGGAAGGCCAGGCCCGGACTCGCGGCCAATCGTCCGCCGAGCACCGCCCGCTCCAGGGTGCCAAGACCGTCGGCGCGCGCCAGGGCGGCGGCGTGCCAGTCTTCCAGGGAGCCTTCGGTGGGCAGGCGGTCGAGCGGGCCGAGCAAGCGTTGCCAGGACATGGCGGACTCCAGTGTGGAATGTGTCGGAACCGGCATCCTGCCGAGGGTGCCAGCGTTGAACAACGGCGCGTTACATCCGGCGACAATGTCATACAAGCATCACGCCCCTGTCACAGGGGTGACACCGCGCCTTCCTAGCCTGAGCTTGCACAACAAAGCCGAGCGGCCGCAACCCGCGGCGCCGGCCCAAGGAGGCCCAGGCATGACCCAGACCGCCATTACCCGCGAACCCGTCGCCGGACGCCGCCTGAAGGCCGAGCGCCTGAACGGCGCCCGCGCCCTGCGCGAGGCCCAGGCCCTGCGCTACCGCGTATTCAGCGCCGAGTTCGACGCCAAGCTCGAAGGCGCCGAAGACGGCCTCGACCGCGACGACTACGACCGTCACTGCGCGCACATCGGCGTCCGCGACCTCGACAGCGGCGCCCTGGTGGCCACCACCCGGCTGCTCGACCATCGCGCCGCCGAACGCCTCGGGCGCTTCTACAGCGAAGAGGAGTTCCACCTCTCCGGCCTCGACGCCCTGCACGGCCCGGTCCTGGAGATCGGCCGCACCTGCGTCGCTCCCGAATACCGCAACGGCGCCACCATCGCGGTACTCTGGGGCGAACTCGCCGAGGTCCTCAACGAGGGCGGCTACCGCTACCTGATGGGCTGCGCCAGCATTCCCATGCGCGACGGCGGTATGCAGGCCAAGGCGGTGATGCAGCGGCTGCGCGAACGCTACCTGTGCACCGACTACCTGCAGGCCGAGCCGAAGAACCCGCTGCCGCCGCTGGACGTCCCGGAAAACCTCACCGCCGAGCTGCCGCCGCTGCTCAAGGCCTACATGCGCCTGGGCGCCAAGATCTGCGGCGAGCCCTGCTGGGACCCGGATTTCCAGGTCGCCGACGTGTTCATCCTGCTCAAGCGAGACGAACTCTGCCCGCGCTACGCCCGCCACTTCAAGGCAGCGGTCTGATGGCGCGGCTGCGCCTGCTGCTGCGCAGCGCCCGCCTGCTCGGGCTGGTCGCGCTCGGACTGGGCCTGGCCGCTTGGGTCAGCCTGCGCGAGCGGCTGCCCGGCGCCGACGTCACGCCGTTGCGCCAGCGCCTGACCCGCTGGTGGCTGGCGCGCCTCTGCGCGGCCCTGCCCTTCGAGGTCAGGGTCAGCGGCGAAGCGCCCCGGCAACCCATGCTGTGGGTAGCCAACCATGTGTCCTGGACCGATATCCCGCTGCTCGGCGCCCTGGCGCCGCTGACCTTCCTGTCCAAGGCCGAGGTGCGTGCCTGGCCGCTGGCCGGCTGGCTGGCGGAAAAGGCCGGCACCCTGTTCATCCGCCGCGGCTCGGGCGACAGCCGGCTGATCAACCAGCGCTTGGCCGAACAGCTGCACCGCGGACGCAACCTGCTGATCTTCCCGGAAGGCACCACCACCAACGGCGAAAGCCTGCGCACCTTCCACGGTCGCCTGATGGCCAGCGCCCTGGAAGCCGGCGTGGCGGTGCAGCCGGTGGCGATCAGCTACCGCCGCGACGGCGTGCCCGATGCGCAGGCGCCGTTCATCGGCGACGACGACTTGCTCAGCCACCTCGGCCGCCTGCTGCGCGGCGAGCGCGGCAGCGTGCATATCCAACTGCTGGAACCGATCCCCAGCCAGGGCCTGGACCGCGCCGAACTGGCCCGCCAGGCCCAGCAGGCGGTGCGCCTGGCGCTGTTCGGCACTGCCGCCACTACGCAAACCCGGCGCGCCGCCTAGTCGCGCTTGGGCGGCACCGCCAGCACGTCGCACGGCAGGTCGCCGAGGGCCGCCTCGGCCACGCTGCCGATCAGCGCGCGGCGGAAGCCGGTCAGGCCCTGGGTGCCGAGCACCGTCAACTGCGGCGCCTGGCGGCGTACCTCGGTCATGATCACGTTGATCGGCAAGCCTTCGCCGACGCGCAACTGGATGTCCTCGCGGCCCAGCCCCAGGCCGGCGACGTAGTCGCGCAGCTCGACGTTGGCCTTGAGTTCCTCCTGGTCGACGTAATGCTCGACGCGGTCTTCCTTGATCCCCGAATAACGCATCATGCCTTTGGCGAACGGCTCGAAGGCATGCAGCGCGGTGAGGCTGGCGGCGTCGAGGAAGCCGAGCTGGCCGGCCATCTGCACCGCGCGCGTCGAGGTCGGCGAGAAGTCCAGCGCCAGCAGCACCCGGCGGTACTCCTCTTCCGGCGCACCGGCCGCGCGCAGCACCGGGATCTTCGCATTGCGTACCACCCGCTCCAGGGTGGTGCCGATGAACAGGTCGCGCAGCGGCGTGTGCCGGTGCGCGCCCATCACCAGCAGGTCGGCGCCGATCTCCTCGGCCACCGCGTTGATCACCACCACCGGATCGCCGACCCGCACGATCGCCTTGGACTCGACGCCGAGGCGCTCCTTCAGGGCCTGTCCGTTCACTTCCAGCAGGTTGGCGATGGCCAGCCGTTGCGGCGCGATCAGCACCGGCGGCTGGTCGTCGTCGAGCACGTTCAGCACGGTCAGTTCGGCATTCCTCGCCTTGGCCAGCGCCGCGGCGCGCATGACCGCCAGCTCGGAACGCGAGGACAGGTCGGTCGCCACCAGGATTCGTTTCATCTTCCACCTCCATTGGCAGAGCGTTGAACGTCGGCCCCATTGAACGATCGACGCGACCGCTGCCGGTTGATGTGCATCAAGCGGATGCTTCGGACTGAAACAATTGATAGGTGATTCCGCCGGCCGGGCCAATGGCCGCTGCGCCAGGCTCAGCGCTGGCTCAGGGCGAAAGCCTGGAGTTGCGGGTAGAAGGCGCGGAAATCCGCGCTCAGGTCATCGTAGCGCTGGGCCAGTTCTTCCCAGGAACCGTCCAGCAGGTGCGGTCGCGACAGCCTCCGCGACATGCCGCCCAGCACTTCGCGCAAGACCGCGAACTCGCGGTAGCTGCCCAGCCAGTCCTGGGCCGCCATCCGCGGCGCGATGCGCGCCAGGCGCTCCGGCAGCGGCGAGGCGGTGCGCAGAGTGCCGTAGACCCGCTCGACGAACTGCGGCAGCGGTTCGTCGGCGTAGTCGTTCCAGTCGCGCGCCAGGCAGTGGTCGAAGAACACGTCCAGCAGGACGCCGGCGAAACGCCGGCGCTCCAGCGGGAAGCGCCGCTTGGCCGCATGCACCAGTGGATGGCTGTCGGTGAAGGCGTCGATGCGCCGGTGCAACTGGATGGCCCGCTCGATCTCGCCCGGCCATTGTCCCTGCAGGCGGCCCTTGACGAAGTCGCCGTACAGGCTGCCGAGCAGTTGGGCCGGTTGCGGGCCGCCGAGGTGGAGATGCGCGAGGTAGTTCATGCGGGCTAGCTTACCCCAGGGACGGAACCGTCGTTTCGATCATCGTCATCAGCCCTGTCGATAGCGACTATCGTCGCAATCGATCCCCATATCGTCCCACACCGATATATAGTTCGTCCCAACCCGATATGGACGGCCAACGGACCACCGCCATGCCACTGGACATCGACGAAATCATCAAGGCTCTCTCCCACCCGGTGCGACGCGACATGCTGCGCTGGCTGAAGGAACCGGAGAAGTACTTCGTCGAGCAGGACCACCCGTTCGAGATCGGCGTCTGCGCCGGCAAGTTCGACCAGCGTACCGGTCTCTCCCAGTCCACCGTGTCGGTACACCTCGCCACCCTGCAACGCGCCGGTCTGGTGACCAGCCGCCGGGTCGGCCAGTGGAATTTCTTCAAGCGCAACGAGGAGACCATCCAGGCCTTCCTCGACCAACTCGGCGACGAGCTGTAAGCAGCACTCGCTTCCACCCCACCACCTCGCAGTCCAGGAGCTCGACCGATGCCGGCGTCTCTTCTCGTCCTCGCTTTATCCGCCTTTGCCATCGGTACCACCGAATTCGTCATCATGGGCCTGCTGCCGCAGGTCGCCGGCGACCTGCGGGTATCCATTCCCAGCGCCGGCTGGCTGATCAGCGGCTACGCCTTCGCCGTGGCCTTCGGCGCCCCGTTGATGGCCATGGCCACCGCCCGCCTGGAACGCAAGAAAGCCCTGCTCGCGCTGATGGGCATCTTCATCGTCGGCAACCTGCTCTGCGCGGTGGCCGCCAACTACGGCCTGCTGATGCTGGCGCGGATCGTCACCGCGCTCTGCCATGGCGCCTTCTTCGGCATCGGCTCGGTGGTCGCCGCCAGCCTGGTGGCGCCGAACCGCCGCGCTTCCGCCGTGGCCCTGATGTTCACCGGCCTGACCCTGGCCAACGTGCTCGGCGTGCCGCTGGGTACCGCGCTCGGCCAGGAAGCCGGCTGGCGCGCGACCTTCTGGGTGGTGACCCTGATCGGCGTGGTCGCCTTCGTCGGCCTGGCCAGGGTGCTGCCAAACGACCGCGAGGAAGAGAAGGTCGACCTGCGCCAGGAAATGTCCGCGCTGAAGAACCCGTCGCTGTGGCTGGCCCTGGGCACCACCGTGCTGTTCGCCGCCTCGATGTTCGCCCTGTTCACCTACGTCGCGCCGCTGCTCGGCGAAGTCACCGGGGTCAGCCCGCGCGGCGTGACCTGGACCCTGCTGCTGATCGGCGTCGGCCTGACCGTCGGCAACGTGATCGGCGGCCGCCTCGCCGACTGGCGCCTGGGCACCACCATGGCCGCGGTGTTCGCCGCCATGGCGCTGGTCTCGGCGCTGTTCAGCTGGACCAGCCAGGCCCTGCTGCCGGCGGAAATCACCCTGTTCTTCTGGGCCGCCGCCGCCTTCGCCGCGGTGCCCGCACTGCAGGTCAACGTGGTCCGCGTCGGGCATGCCGCGCCGAACCTGGTGGCGACCCTGAACATCGGCGCCTTCAACGTCGGCAACGCGCTCGGCGCCTGGGTCGGCGGCAGCGTCATCGACCACGGCCTGGGCCTGACCCGCGTGCCGCTGGCCGCCGCCGCGCTGGCCGCGCTGGCGCTGCTGGCCACCCTGATCGCCTTTTCCGGAAACGGCCGCGCCCAGGCGCAGCCGGTCCTCGATTGATCCCCTGTCCGTCTATTCCCTAGTGGAGGATGTTCCATGGCTACTCTGTTCGATCCCATCGTGCTCGGCGACCTCGAGCTGCCCAACCGCATCGTCATGGCGCCGCTGACCCGCTGCCGCGCCGATGAAGGCCGCGTGCCCAACGCCCTGATGGCCGAGTACTACGCCCAGCGCGCCGATGCCGGCCTGATCCTCAGCGAGGCCACCGCGGTCACGCCGATGGGCGTGGGCTACCCCGACACCCCCGGCATCTGGTCCGATGACCAGGTCCGTGGCTGGAGCAACGTGACCAAGGCGGTGCACGCCGCCGGCGGGCGCATCTTCCTGCAACTCTGGCACGTCGGGCGGATTTCCGATCCGCTCTACCTGAATGGCGAGCTGCCGGTGGCGCCGAGCGCCATCGCCGCCGAGGGGCACGTCAGCCTGGTGCGCCCGAAGCGTCCCTACGTCACCCCGCGCGCGCTGGACACCGAGGAGATCGCCGACATCGTCGAGGCCTACCGCCAGGGCGCCGAGCGGGCCAAGGCCGCCGGCTTCGACGGCGTGGAGATCCACGGCGCCAACGGCTACCTGCTCGACCAGTTCCTCCAGGACAGCACCAACAAGCGCACCGACCGCTACGGCGGCTCCATCGAGAACCGCGCGCGCCTGCTGCTGGAGGTCACCGACGCGGCGATCTCCGTATGGGGCGCCCAGCGCGTCGGCGTACACCTGGCGCCGCGTGCCGACTCCCACGACATGGGCGATTCCAACCGCCTGGAAACCTTCAGCCATGTCGCCCGTGAGCTGGGCAAGCGCGGCATCGCCTTCATCTGCGCCCGCGAAGCGCAGGCCGACGACAGCATCGGCGTAGCCCTGAAGAAAGCCTTCGGCGGACCCTACATCGCCAACGAGCAGTTCACCCTCGACAGCGCCAACGCCATCCTGGCCAAGGGCGACGCCGATGCGGTGGCCTTCGGCGTCCCCTTCATCGCCAACCCGGACCTGGTCGAACGCCTGCGCCAGGGCGCCGAACTGAACCCGCCGCGCCCGGAAACCTTCTATACCGGCGGTACCGAAGGCTACCTGGACTATCCGACCCTGGCCTGATCGCGCCAGCCAGGAAGAGCCCGCCACGCTTGTCGTGGCGGGCTCTGTGCTTTGCCCGTCTAGCGCAGGCGGAAATACGGCTCCGGCTCCGCGCACGGATCGCGCTGGGCGCAGCCCTTGCAACCGCCGCCGCAACCGCCCGAGCTTTGCGCAGCCACCCGCTCGACCTTGCCGAGCGCGATCAGCCGCTCCAGGATCGCCTCCACCAGCGCCGGCGGCGCGTCCACCTGGCGGCTGAGCTGTTTCAGCCCACGCGCCTGGCCGTCTTCCAGGGCGGCGCGGAGCTGCATGAGTGTCGCCATCAGTGACATCCTCCCTGCCCGCTCGGGGCATCGGCCATTCGGCCTGGCAGTTGCAGTACCTGCTCACGGCCGAACAGACGCAGGCAGGTCATCAGGATCAGGTTGAAGAGCAGCACCACGGCGATGGTCAGGACGCTACGCTCGGGGTGCGCGGCGAAGGTGGCGACCTGGTAGCAGAGGGTCGCCAGCGAGTAGGCGACGTTCAGCCCCCAGAGCACCGAGAAAGCCATCCAGCCCTTGCTGCTTTCCCGGGCGATCGCGCCCATGGCGGTCACGCAGGGCACGTAGAGCAGGACGAAGACCAGATAGCTGTAGGCCGCGATGGGGCTGCCGAACTTGCTCGCCATGGTGCCCATCGAGCCGGTCTCCATGTCGCCGTCGGCCATGCTCGCCTCCACCGGGTTGGCCAGCACGCTGAGGCTGAAGGTATCGACCAGGCCGTCCCAGGTCTCGACCAGGGCCTCGCGCAGTTGCCCGGGCAGGTCGTAGCCTTCGTAGTCGAAGGCCTCGCCCTGGATCTGCTCGGCGGTGTAGAGGGTGTTCAGGGTGCCGACCACCACTTCCTTGGCCATCGCCCCGGTGACCAGGCCGACGGTGGCCTGCCAGTTGTCCGGCTGCACCCCGAGCGGCGCCAGCAGCGGAGTGAGACGCTGGCTGACGCTGGCCAGCGCGGAATGGCCGATGTCGCCCTGCACCGGCTTGCCGTCGAGGGTGATGCTGTTCAGGCCGCCGATCACCAGGCTGACCAGGATGATCACCTTGCCGGCCCGCACCACGAAGCCGCGCAGGCGCGACCAGGTCTGCAGCAGCAGGCTCTTAAGGTGTGGCACATGGTACAGCGGCAGTTCCATGACGAACGGCGAGGCCTCGCCGCGCATCAAGGTGTGCTTGAGCAACAGCCCGGTGAGGATCGCCACGACGATGCCGAGCAGGTACAGGGAGAAGATCACCAGCGCGCCGCCCTGGCCGAAGAAGGCCCCGGCGAATACGGCGAAGATCGCCAGGCGCGCGCCGCAGGACATGAACGGCGCCATCATGATGGTAATCAGCCGCTCGCGCTGCGCGTCCAGGGTCCGCGCGCCCATGATCGACGGTACGTTGCAGCCGAAACCGACGATCAGCGGCACGAACGACTTGCCCGGCAGGCCCAGCGCCTGCATCAGGCGGTCCATGACGAAGGCCGCGCGTGCCATGTAGCCGGAATCCTCGAGCAGCGAGAGGAACAGGTACATCAAGCCGATCTGCGGCACCAGCGGCAACACCGTGTTGACCCCGCCACCGATGCCCTGGGCGAGGAACACCGTGAGCCAATCGGGCAGGCCGAAGCGGATACCCAGCCACTGGATGCCGTCGATGAAGATCGCCGACGAGCCCTTGTCGAAGATCGGCTGTAGCGCCCCGCCGATGTTGATGGCGAAGAAGAACATCAGGTACATCACCAGCAGGAAGATCGGCAGACCCAGCCAGCGATTCAGGACGACCCGGTCGAGCCATTGGGTCAGCCGGTGCGGCTGAGCCTGCTGGTGGTCGCAGACCGCCGCACAGATCTCGCCGATCAGTCGGTAGCGCGCATCGACGATCGCCAGCTCGGGCTCCTCGCCGCAGCCCTGGCGCGCCTGTTCCAGGGTGGCGGGCGGCAAGCCCAGCGCCGGGCCGTTGAAGATGTCGCCTTCCAGCGCCTGTAACGCCAGCCAGCGCGGCTCGATGGCCGAGGCCGCCGGAGCGCGCGTTTCCAGAAGGTAGCCGACCTGCGCCTGGATGGCCGGTGGGTAATCCACCGCCAGCGCCGCCTGCGGGAGCTGTAGGGAGTCGATGGCCGCCTTCAGTTCGTCGATGCCATCGGCGCGGGTGGATACCAGCGGCACCACCGGGCAGCCGAGACGCCGCGCCAGACCGTCGATATCGATGCGGATGCGCTGGCTACGGGCGATGTCGAGCATGTTCAGCGCGACGATGCAGGGGATGCCCATCTCCCGCAGTTGCACCGTGAGGTACAGGTTGCGCTCCAGGTTCGCCGCATCCACCACGTTGACCAGCACGTCCACTTCGCCGCTGGCGATGTAGCGGCAGGCGATCTGCTCGTCCAGCGAGGCCTGGGCGGAAACGCTGGTCAACGAATAGGTGCCGGGCAGGTCGACCAGGCGTACCGCGTGACGGACGGTATGGAACGCACCCTCCTTGCGCTCCACGGTGACGCCGGCCCAGTTGCCGACCCGCTGGCGCGAGCCGGTGAGCTGGTTGAACAGGGTGGTCTTGCCGGAGTTGGGATTGCCGATCAGGCCGAGGGTCAATGCGGTCATGGGGATTCCGGGCGGGGTCAGTCGAGCGGGACGAGGGTCAGCAGGGCGAGGTCCTTGCGCCGCAGCGCCAGGCTGGTCTGGCGGGTCTCGACCTGGATCGGGTCGCCCAGCGGGGCGATGCGCACCACGCGCAGCGCCGCGCCGGGCAGAAGCCCCATGGAGAACAGGCGTTGGCGATAGCCGTTGCTGATGGCGGGGGAATAACCGGTGATGCGGTAGGAACGGGACGGTTGCAATGCGCTCATGGCGGATTCCAGGCAGAGGAAGGGACCAATGGCCTCCCTGGCCGGTGACCGAGAATCTAAACGACTCTCACTTAAGGCTCGCTTAAGGACGCAGTATCGGAGTGGAGGAGCAGCGGATTCGCTGATCCAGAGCAATGGAAGCGGGGATTTTCGCCGGGCGCGGCGAACTGTCGCCGCCAGCGCCCGGTGCGACGGGCGGCTGGCGGCGCAAGGGGTCAGCGGGTATTGAGCTGCTGCTGCAGGTTCTGCACCTGGGCCTGGAGGGTGTTGATGTTGCGCATCACCTGGGTGCGGAAGGCGTCGAACTCGGCGGTATTGCCGCCCTGGGCCGGGCGGTTGTCGAGCTGGCTGCGCAATACCAGCAGGTCATCCTGGATACCCTTGATCGTCTGGCTCGGGTTGCCCTGCTTCTTCAGCGCCGCGACATCGCCGCCGAGGGCCTTGAGTTGCTCGTTGGTCTTGCCCAGTTCGACCTGCAGGGCTTTCAGCTTCTCCTGTTCGGCGGCCAGTGTCTGCAGCTTGCCGTCCAGTTGCGCGACCAGTTGCGCCGCGCTTTCCTGCTGGGCCTTGAGATCGCTGGCCAGTTGGTCGAGGCGTTTGCCCTGGCCGCCGAACTGGTTGCTCACATCGGCCTGCTGGCGTTCCTGGCTGCCGAGTTTCTCCTGCAGTTGCTTGACCTGCAGGCGCAGCGCCTCGCGTTCGCTGGTGACGCTGGACTCGCTGGCGACCACCTTGCCGCGAATGTCGTCGAGGCGCCCGGCGGCTTCTTCGCTGATCCTTACGAAGCTTTCCTGGGTCGCCACCAACTGCTGTTCCATCAGGCTGATTTGCTGGTGGCTCCACCAACCCACCCCGGCGAGGGCGATCAGCATCGCCCCGAGCAGGGCCCAGAGCGGGCCGGTAGAGGCCGGACGGCGCTCCTTGGTGTCGACGACCCGGCGCTGCTCCGGTTCGTAGACGTGCCGCGGGTGGTGGCCGAATTCATCACGGTCGGCAGCATCGGTGGTCAGGCTGGGCACATCGTCGAGTTCGTCGAAAGCATCGTTACGCATGGTGAAAACCTGTGAAGGGGAACGGCATCCTGCCGGAGGCCTGGAGAAAGGGCCGAATGGCGCATTATATCGGTTCGGCCCCGCCCCTTCAGCGTCTGCTCGAAGCAAATTGCCGGACCGGGGCGCTCCACCGCGAAGCCGTGCGCCCCAAGACGGAGCGAACGCTGTCCGGCACAGACCGCCGCAGGCCGCCAGCGGTTCCCCGCCCCGCACGCCGGCGCTGGTCCGCGGCCCGCATGGCACGTCGCTTGCTTGGGCATTGCCGGGCAGATTCGAGAGCCGGAGGATGCATGGAGTTGAACAAATCCTTGCTGGATTGCATGCGCGCCGTGCGCCGACGACTACGCGAGGAACAAGCGCTGGATATCCACTTCCAGCAACGCGATGCGATCGCCGCGATGCAGGCGGCCTGCGCCCGCTCCGGCGATGCGACGACGCGGGAGCTGGGACAGCGCCTCGGCAGGCTCAGCGGGGTCGCGCTGCCGCCGGCGGAACCTTCCCTGTTGCCCGCGCAGGCGCCGAGCCGACAATACGCCGGCCCGCTGCGCGGCTGATCAGAGTCCCTGGGCGCGCCACCAGGCGCAGAACTCGTCGAGCGCGGTCCACAGGCTGACCCGCGGGTCGTAGTCGAGGTATTCGCGGGCGCGGTTGATGTCCAGGGTGAAGTTCTTCGCCATCACCGCCATGCCCAGGCGGAACAGCACCGGCTCCGGGCGCCCCGGCAGGATCCGGCAGACGCCTTCGTTGAGCGCCGCCAGGCCATAGCCGACGGCATACGGCAGGTGACCGCCGACCGGCGGCAGGTCGAGCTGGCGCATCACGTAGTTGACCGCATCCCAGAACGGTACCGGCTGCCCGTTGCTGATGTTGTAGACCTTGCCCAGCGCCGGCTCGCCGGCCAGCAGGCAACTGAACAGCGCGTCGTTGAGATTGTGCACGCTGGTGAAGTCGACCCGGTTCAGGCCGTTGCCGAGGATCCGCAGGCGTCCCTT
Organism: Pseudomonas sp. 22490; assembly: GCF_052044465.1. Lineage (NCBI taxonomy): Bacteria > Pseudomonadati > Pseudomonadota > Gammaproteobacteria > Pseudomonadales > Pseudomonadaceae > Pseudomonas > Pseudomonas sp. 22490. The sequence continues at coordinate 50,866 of NZ_JBQENS010000005.1, forward strand.
GCGGTGGGCCTGGATCATTCGCGGGAAGATGCTGGTGTCGCCGGCGCCGACCACGAAGCGCGGACGCAGCGCCAACACTTCCAGGCCCAGGTCGCGGGCGCTGAGCACCAGTTGCTCGGCCTGGTACTTGGTCGCCCCGTAATGGTCGGAAAAACGCCGGGGTACGTACTCTTCGTTCAGGTCCAGGTGGTCGCGCCCGTCGAAATAGATCGACGGCGACGACAGATGCACCAGGCGCCGCACCTTTTGCCGCATGCAGGCCTCGACGACGCTCTCGGCAAGCCCGACGTTGGCCGCCAGGAAGCGTTCGCGCGGTCCCCAGACTCCGACCGCGCCGGCACAATGCACCACCGCCTCGACATCCTCGCAGAGGCGCAGGACCAGCGCCGGGTCGGCGAGGTCGCCGGGAACGAACTCGGCGCCCCGCGCCACCAGATGTTCCACCGCGTCCGCACGACGACCGCTGACCCGTACCGACAGGCCCTGCTCCAGGGCGAAGCGAGCGAAACGCCCGCCGATGAAGCCCGTCGCCCCCGTTACCAGAATCCGCATTGCGTTTCTCCCGTTGTTCTTCTTGTGCCGCGACTCTAGCAACCCGGAGCCGCGCCACCACTGGCACAGCATGCCAGAACAACGACCTTGCGGGCCGCCGGCACGACTTGCGTTGGGCGACAGAAGCGGCGCTGCGCGCTACAAGGTCTAACCTGAAAGCCACCTGCACGCTGGGAGACGCACCATGGCCAGTCACTGGATGATCTACGGCGCCAACGGCTACACCGGCCGGCTGGTCGCTGAACAGGCGCAGCGCGAGGGCCTGACGCCGCTCCTCGGCGGACGCAACCCGGCCGCCCTGCACGCCCTCGGCAGTCAGCTCGGGCTGGAGTGCCGGGTCTTCGACCTGGGGGATCCGCAGGCCTGCCGCGAAGCCCTGGACCAGGTGAAGGTGGTGGCCCATTGCGCCGGTCCGTTCTCCGCCACCAGCACGCCGATGATCGCCGCCTGCCGCGCCGCCGGCACCCACTACGTGGATATCACTGGAGAGATCGCGGTGTTCGAGCAGGCCCACGCCGGCGACGCCGAGGCCCGCGAGGCCGGCATCGTGGTCTGCCCGGGCGTGGGCTTCGATGTGATCCCCACCGATTGCCTGGCCGCCTGCCTGAAGGAGGCGCTGCCGGACGCGCAACGGCTGGCGCTGGGCTTCGTCACCGGCAGCGGGCTTTCGACGGGAACCGCGAAGACCAGCGTCGAAGGCCTCAAGTTCGGCGGCAAGATCCGCGAGAATGGCCGCCTGCGCGACGTGCCGTTGGGCTACAAGCGCCGCGACATCGATTTCGGCCGCGGCCTGCGGCACGCCGTGACGATTCCCTGGGGCGACGTGGCCACCGCCTACTACAGCACCGGCATCCCGGACATCGAGGTCTACCTGCCGGCGCCGCCGCTGCTGGCCCTGGGCATGCGCCTGATCGATCCGCTGCGTCCGCTGCTCGGTCGGCAACGGGTCCAGGACTGGCTCAAGGGGCAGGTCGACAAACGCATCGCCGGCCCCGACCAGGCGGCCCGCGAGCGCCTGCGCACCTGGGTCTGGGGCGAGGCGCGCAACGCCCGCGGCGAACGCCGCACGGCGCGCCTGGAGACGGCCAACGTGTACGACCTGACCCTGCACGGCGTGCTCCTGGCAGTGCGCCACCTGCTGGACTACCAGGGTCCCGGCGGCTATTTCACGCCATCGCGGTTGCTCGGCGCGCGCTGCGTCGAATCGTTGCCCGGCTCCGGACGAATCACCGTCATCGGCTGATCAGCCTGACACCCGCACCAAGCCGTCGCCGGCGCGGGCGAGCAGGTGCTCGGTGAGCGACGCGAGCAGTTCGCCGCCGTTGCGCCAGTAGTGCCAGTACAACGGTACGTCGATGACCTGGCCGGGCAGCAGCTCGACCAGTTCACCGCGCGCCAGCTCGCCTTGCACCTGGCGCTCCGGCACCAGGCCCCAGCCGAGACCGCCGGCGGTGAGGCGGACGAAACCTTCCGAGGACGGGCAGAGGTGGTGGATGAAACCGCCCTCGACGCCGAGGTCCTTGAGAAAGCGGTGTTGCAGCAGGTCGTCCGGGCCGAACACGATCGCCGGCACGCCGGCCAGGGCGGCCGCCTCGACCCCGCGGGGAAAGTGCCGGGCAATGAAATCCGGGCTGGCCAGGCCGCGATAACGCATGGCTCCGAGCAGCAGCGAACGCGCGCCGGCCACCGGCCGCGCGCTACCGCAGACGCAGCCCGCCACTTCGCCCGCGCGCATGCGCTTGAGCCCGACCTCCTGGTCCTCCACCACAAGGTCCAGCAGCACCCGCCGCTCGGCGCAGAAATCGCCCACCGCGGCGGCCCACCAGGTCGCCAGGCTATCGGCGTTGAGAGCGATGCGCAGGCGTTCCGGGGCACCGCCCTCATCCAGGTTCGGCACCCAGCGCTGCAGGTCGCCCTCCAGCAGCCGCACCTGCTGCACATGGTTGAGCAGGCGGCGCCCGAGATCGGTGGGATGCGGCGGCGTCTCGCGCACCAGGACCGGCTGGCCGACCCGCGCCTCGAGCAGCTTGATCCGCTGCGATACCGCCGACTGCGACAGCCCCAGCGCCTGTGCGGCGCGCTCGAAACCGCCCTGCTCCACCACTGCGGCCAGCGCGGCGAGCAACTTGTAGTCGAACAAAATCAGTTTTCCTAATGAGAGATCAGCAGGATTCGTTTTCCTTATAAACCGCCCGCGGCCACACTCGCCAGCACTTTTCCGATCCACCCGACGCGGACCGACCATGGCTGGCGAAACCTCGCTGCGCACCCTGCTGCGCACGCTCACTCCCGAACTCAATCCCGGCGACTATGTGTTCTGTACCTGCGCCGCTGGCGCGCTGCCGAACGGCGCCGAGCCGCTCGCCAGCTTCCGCGAGCGCGAGGGCCTGACCCTGGTGCTCGAACGCCGGCAGGCCGAACGCCTGGGCCTGCCCTACGAATACGTGGCGGCCTGGATCACCCTGACGGTGCACTCCTCGTTGGCGGCGGTGGGCCTGACCGCCGCCTTCGCCACGGCGCTGGCCGAAGCCGGGATCAGTTGCAACGTGATGGCCGGCTATTTCCACGACCACCTGTTCGTCGCCCGCGACGAGGGCCGGCGCGCCCTCGCCGTGCTCCAGCGGCTGGCGGCGGAGGCACACTGACATGTGGCAGAGCTATCTCAACGGCATCCTGGTGGCTGCCGGCCTGATCATCGCCATCGGCGCGCAGAATGCCTTCGTCCTCGCGCAGAGCCTGCGCCGCGAGCATCACCTCTCGGTAGCCGCGCTCTGCGTGTTCTGCGACGCGGTGCTGGTCAGCCTCGGCGTGTTCGGCCTGGCCAAGCTGCTGCTGGAAAACCCGACGCTGCTGGCCATCGCCCGCTGGGGCGGGATCGCCTTCCTGACCTGGTACGGGCTCAAGGCGCTGCTTCGCGCGTTGCGCCCGGACGCCCTCGGCAACGCCGCGGAAACCGGGCCACGCTCGCGCAAGGCGGTGCTTCTGGCGGCACTGGCGGTCACCCTGCTCAACCCCCACGTCTATCTCGATACCGTACTTCTTATCGGTTCGCTCGGCGCCCAGCAGGCCGCGCCGGGCGCCTATGCCCTCGGCGCGGCCAGCGCCTCGCTGATGTGGTTCTTCGCCCTCGCCCTCGGCGCGGCATGGCTGGCCCCCTGGCTGGCGCGCCCGGCCACCTGGCGCCTGCTCGACCTGATGGTGGCGGCCATGATGCTGGGCATGGCCGCGCAACTGCTGTTCCGGGGATAACGCGGTTTCTGTCTTCCCGAGCGAACCCTCGCGCCGCCAGGCAGTCCAGAGAGAATGTGGCGGTGTTCGCCGGCGAGCTTGCAGAAGCCCGTCGCAGCGCGCCGCCGCCGGCCTTTGCCCCTACAGTTGCTGCGTGGATATGCCCCGACACGGGTGCTATGATCCGGAGTTCGCGGCACTGGGAGCCTAGGCTCCGAGTCGCACCCGGCGCCCTTTCCGGAGCGCTCCGCCGAACGTCCCCCCCGGGGATCCAGGACGGGCTCCCGGACAGGCATCGGACCGGCCCCGTGAACCGGTCGCGCGCTAGCCGCGCCAGTCCTGACCTGAGGAAGAATAGGAGAGACACCATGGCTTTCGAATTGCCGCCGCTGCCTTACGAAAAGAACGCCCTTGAGCCGCACATTTCCGCAGAAACCCTGGAGTACCACCACGACAAGCACCACAACACCTACGTGGTGAACCTGAACAACCTGATCCCGGGCACCGAGTTCGAAGGCAAGAGCCTCGAAGAGATCGTCAAGAGCTCCTCCGGCGGCATCTTCAACAACGCCGCCCAGGTGTGGAACCACACCTTCTACTGGAACTGCCTGAGCCCGAACGGCGGTGGCCAGCCCACCGGCGCCCTGGCCGACGCCATCAACGCCGCCTTCGGCTCCTTCGACAAGTTCAAGGAAGAGTTCACCAAGACTTCCGTCGGCACCTTCGGTTCCGGCTGGGGCTGGCTGGTGAAGAAGGCCGACGGCTCCCTGGCCCTGGCCAGCACCATCGGTGCCGGCAACCCGCTGACCAGCGGCGACACCCCGCTGCTGACCTGCGACGTCTGGGAACACGCCTACTACATCGACTACCGCAACCTGCGTCCGAAGTACGTCGAGGCGTTCTGGAACCTGGTCAACTGGGACTTCGTAGCGAAGAATTTCGCTGCCTGAGTCTGATCAGAACCACGAAAAAGCCCGGCATTCGCCGGGCTTTTTCGTTTTAATCTGCGGTCCAGGAGCCATCGTCTACCCTCAGGAACTGGTAGACCTTCGCTCGTGATAGCCTCTTGAGGTAAACAAGCTCTTCCTACCGGCTTGTCTTTCGCCCTGGCGACGAACAAGGAAGGCCCCTTGAAACTGGACTCCCGACACAGCCTCTCGCTCAAGCTGCTGCGTGTCGTGCTACTGGCGGCGCTAGCCGTTGGCGTAGTGCTCAGTTGCGCGCAGATCGTCTTCGACGCCTACAAGGCCAAGCAGGCGGTGAGCAGCGACGCCCAACGCATCCTCGCGATGGTCCGCGACCCTTCCACCCAGGCGGTCTACAGCCTCGACCGGGAAATGGCGATGCAGGTCCTCGAAGGCCTGTTCCAGCACGAGGCGGTGCGCCAGGCGAGCATCGGCCATCCCGGCGAGCCAATGCTGGCGGAGAAATCCAGGCCGCTGCTGGACCTGCCGACGCGCTGGCTGACCGACCCGATCCTCGGCCAGGAACGCACCTTCAGCATTCGACTGATCGGCCGCCCGCCCTATAGCGAATACTACGGCGACCTGAAGATCACCCTGGACACCGCGCCCTACGGCGAGAACTTCGTCACCACTTCGGAAATCATCTTCATCTCCGGCATTCTCCGCGCCCTGGCCATGGGCCTGGTGCTGTTCCTGGTCTACCACTGGATGCTGACCAAGCCGCTGTCGAAGATCATCGAGCACCTGGTCAGCATCAATCCCGACCGCCCCAGCCAGCACCAGTTGCCGCTGCTCAAGGGGCACGAACGCAACGAGCTGGGGCTCTGGGTGACCACCGCCAACCAGTTGCTCGCCTCGATCGAAAGCAACAGCCACCTGCGCCGCGAGGCCGAGGACAACCTGCTGCGCATTTCCCAGTACGACTTCCTCACCGGCCTGCCGAACCGCCAGTTGCTGCAGCAGCAACTCGACCAGATCCTCGACGGCGCCGGCCGCCAGCAGCGCCGGGTGGCAGTGCTGTGCCTGGGCCTCGACGATTTCAAGGGGATCAACGAGCAGTACACCTACCAGCTCGGCGACCAGCTGCTGATCGCCCTCGCCGACCGCCTGCGCGGGCACAGCGCGCGGCTCGGTTCGCTGGCGCGCCTGGGCGGCGACCAGTTCGCCCTGGTCCAGGCCGACATCGAGCAACCCTACGAGGCGGCCGAACTGGCGCAGAGCATCCTCGACGGCCTGGAAGCGCCGTTCGAGATCGACCAGCACGAGGTGCGCCTGCGCGCCACCATCGGTATCACCCTGTTCCCCGAGGACGGCGAGACCACGGAGAAACTGCTGCAGAAGGCCGAGCAGACCATGACCCTGGCCAAGACCCGCTCGCGCAACCGCTACCAGTTCTACATCGCCAGCGTGGACAGCGAGATGCGTCGCCGCCGGGAACTGGAAAAGGACCTGCGCGACGCCCTGCAGCGCCACGAGCTGCACCTCGTCTACCAGCCGCAGGTGGACTACCGCGACCACCGCGTGGTCGGCGTCGAGGCGCTGCTGCGCTGGCAACATCCGTTGCACGGCTTCGTCCCGCCGGACCTGTTCATCCCGCTGGCGGAACAGAACGGCAGCATCTTCAGCATCGGCGAGTGGGTGCTCGACCAGGCCTGCCGGCAGTTGCGCGAATGGCACGACCAGGGCTTCGACGACCTGCGCATGGCGGTCAATCTTTCCACCGTGCAGCTCCACCACAACGCCCTGCCACGGGTGGTCAGCAACCTGCTGCAGGTCTACCGCCTGCCGGCGCGCAGCCTGGAGCTGGAAGTCACCGAGACCGGCCTGATGGAGGACATCTCCACTGCCGCCCAGCACCTCCTCAGCCTGCGCCGCGCCGGCGCGCTGATGCCATCGACGATTTCGGCACCGGCTATTCCTCGCTGAGCTACCTGAAGAGCCTGCCGCTGGACAAGATCAAGATCGACAAGAGTTTCGTCCAGGACCTGCTGCAGGACGAGGACGACGCGACCATCGTTCGCGCCATCATCCAGCTCGGCAAGAGCCTGGGCATGCAGGTGATCGCCGAGGGCGTGGAAACCGCCGAGCAGGAGGCGTACATCATCGCCGAAGGTTGCAACGAAGGTCAGGGCTACCTGTACAGCAAGCCGCTGCCGGCCAGGGAACTGACCCAGTACCTCAAGCAGGCGCGACGCCTGAGCCAGGCCACCAGCAGCGAACGGCCCTGATCAGAACAGGCGGCTGAACAGCCAGCCCGCCAATAGCGCGCTGCCCAGGCAGAGCAACGCGGCCCCCGCCGCCTGGCGGCGCAGTTGCACGGCGAGATCGTCCTCGCCCTGGCTGGAGAGAATGAAGGGATGCGCCTCCCCCGGCTTGCCGAGCCGGTGGCGGGTCGGCGCGGCGCTGCTTGCCCGATGCCGATCCTCGGCCTCCAGCCGTGCCGCCAGGCGCACCCGGTTCCATTCGCGCTCGTCCAGCTCGCCGTTGCCGTCGCTGTCGAAGCGCGCCAGCAGGCCGTGGAAATCGCCCTTCCATTCACGGATCACCGCACCCTGCGCCCGTTCGGCATCGAGTCCCTGGCGACCGCCACCGCTGCTGCGGAATTCGCCCAGCGCATAGAGCGGCTCGCCGGCATGCAGGCGCTCCTCGGTGTAGCGGTAGAGCCGCTCTCCGCCGACCAGGGTGCCGAAGCTCTCCAGCAGTCGCAGGGTATCGATCGGTGCTTCGCGAAAAGCCTCCCAGCGCTGCAGGGTCAAGGGTCGCACCTCGGCGCCGCGTGGGTCGACCAGGCAGGCATCGGTGGCATCGCGCAAGCCGAATGGCGACTCGCTGGCACCTTTGTCGACGGTGCGCCAGGCCTTCTCGCGGCCACTGCGCTTTTCCTCGACTTCGATGCGGTAGCGCCACCACAGGCACGGCTTGCCGGTCAAGGGAGCCTGCAGCGGGCCTTCCGGGCCCTCCTCGAGCACCCCGTAGAGTTCGACGAAACCCTGCGCCGCCGAACGGATCCGCGAGGTCGGTACGTCGCCGAGCAGGCGCGCCCGGGCAAGGCGGTGCACGAACTGCCAGCCGGCCCAGGCGCAGAGCCCCAGGCTGGCGGCGATGAACAGCCAGCGCAGGTCGAAGTCCATCTCAGCCGAACAGGGCCTTGAGATCGACGTCGGCCTTCTCCGCCTCGCTGAACTGCAACAGCTCGGCGGCCTTGAAGCCAGCGACACGAGCGATCAGCAGGTCGGGAAATTGCTCGATGCGCACGTTGTTCAGGTTCACCGCCTCGTTGTACAGCTCGCGGCGATCGGCGATCCCGTTCTCCAGGCCGCTGATGCGCTGGGAAAGGAACTGGAAACTTTCGTTGGCCTTGAGCTGCGGGTAGTTCTCGGCCAGCGCGAAGAGCTGCCCCAGGCCGGCGCGCAGGCCGCTCTCGGCCTTGCCCAGGGCATTCACGTCGGCGCGCTCGCGGGCGCTGGCGACGGCGTTGCGGGCGGCGATGACCCGCTCCAGGGTGGCGCGCTCGTGCTGCATGTATTGCTTGCAGGCCTCGACCAGCTTCGGCAACTCGTCATGGCGCTGCTTGAGGAGCACGTCGATGTTGGCCCAGGCCTTGCCCACGGCGTGCTTCAGCCGTACCAGGCCGTTGTAGAGCACCACCGCGTAGCCGGCGAGCAGCAGCAGGACAACCCAGAAAGCGATAGCGGTCAGACTCATGGACGGAGCTCCGGACGAAGATACTGGCATTCTAGCTGCGCCCGACATGTCCAGGCACGACGGCGATCACGCTGCGCCCTTTTCAAAAATGCAAATCTTTCGCATTATGTGGCGGTTTTTTAACGCCCTCGCGGGTGTTTCCGACAAGCGCACGCCGCTTCGGCACGCCACCAATAAAGCAAAGGAATCCGCCATGACTCGTATGCCCCTGGCCACCGCCAGTCTGCTGGCCCTCGCCATCTCCCTCGCCGGCTGCGGCGACGACAAGAAAGCCGAAGCGCCCGCAACACCGGCGGCCAGCACGCAGCCCGCCGCGCCCGCCGCCGCCCCGGCCGCCAAGGTCGACGAGGCCGCCGCCAAGGCGGTGATCAAGAACTACGCGGACCTCGCCGAAGCCACCTTCGCCGATGCCCTGAGCACCGCCAAGGACCTGCAGAAAGCCATCGACGCGTTCCTCGCCAAGCCTGACGCGGAGACCCTGAAAGCCGCCAAGGAAGCCTGGTTCGCCGCTCGTACCCCCTACTCCCAGAGCGAAGCCTTCCGCTTCGGCAACGCGATCATCGACGACTGGGAAGGACAGGTTAACGCCTGGCCGCTGGACGAAGGCCTGATCGACTATGTCGCCAAGGACTACCAGCACGCCCTGGGCAACCCCGGCGCCACCGCCAACATCGTCGCCAACACCGAGATCCAGGTCGGCGAAGACAAGATCGACGTCAAGGAAATCACCGGCGAGAAACTGGCCAGCCTGAACGAGCTGGGCGGTTCCGAAGCCAACGTCGCCACCGGCTACCACGCCATCGAGTTCCTCCTCTGGGGCCAGGACCTGAACGGCACCGGTCCCGGCGCCGGCAATCGTCCGGCCACCGACTATGCCCAGGGCAAGGACTGCACCGGCGGCCATTGCGACCGTCGCGCCGCCTACCTGAAGGCCGTCACCGACCTGCTGGTCAGCGACCTCGAATACATGGCCGGACAGTGGAAAGCCGGCGTCGCCGACAACTACCGCGCCAAGCTGGAGGCCGAACCGGTGGATACCGGCCTGCGCAAGATGTTCTTCGGCATGGGCAGCCTGTCCCTCGGCGAACTGGCCGGCGAGCGCATGAAGGTCGCGCTGGAGGCCAACTCCACCGAAGACGAGCACGACTGCTTCAGCGACGACACCCACCACACCCTGTTCTTCAACGGCAAGAGCATCCGCAACATCTACCTCGGCGAGTACAAGCGCATCGACGGCAGCGTGGTCAAGGGCCCGAGCCTGGCCGACCTGGTCGCCAAGGCCGACGCCGCCGCCAACGACACCCTGAAGGCCGACCTGGCCGACACCGAGGCCAAGCTGCAGGCCATCGTCGACAGCGCCGAGAAGGATGGCGTGCACTTCGACCAGATGATCGCTCCGGACAACAAGGACGGCCAGCAGAAGATCCGCGACGCCATCGCCGCCCTGGTCAAGCAGACCGGCGCCATCGAGCAGGCCGCGGGCAAGCTGGGTATCCAGGACCTGAAGCCGGACAACGCCGACCACGAGTTCTGATTCCTTCCTGCGCCAACAGCGTGCNCCGCACGCTGCGTTTCAGGGCCTCGAAAGCGGACTTCGCGGGCCTTTACAAACGCAAATCCCTCTTATTTTGATTAGCTCCAACTGGTAAGCTTGCGGGCTGTTTCTACGCAGTCCGGGATGTTCGCCGATGTCGTTGCCGTCACCTTCCATGCCGCTCGCCTGTCTCCTGACGGCGCTCCTTCTGGGCGGATGCGGCGCCGACGACGAACCGCTGCGCGCCGAGCCCGGCGAACACCTGTCCGGGGGCGCGACCACGGTGCTGCAAAGCGACCGCAACGCCTTCTCCCTGCCCTCCGCCAACCTCGCCCCGAGCCGGCGCCTGGACTTCAGCGTGGGCAACAGTTTCTTCCGCAACCCCTGGGTCATCGCCCCTTCCTCCACCACCGCGCGCGACGGTCTGGGACCGCTGTTCAATACCAACGCCTGCCAGAACTGCCATGTGAAGGACGGCCGCGGCCACCCGCCGGGAGCGGACGCGGTCAGCGCGGTGTCGATGCTGGTACGCCTGTCGATCCCGGCCGGCCCTGCGGACGGCAAGACCCTGTTGCACCAGGGGGTGATTCCCGAGCCGACCTACGGCGGCCAGTTGCAGGACGTCGGCATTCCCGGCGTCGCCCCGGAAGGCAAGGTGCGGGTGGACTACGAGCCGCTGAAGGTGAGGTTCGAGGACGGCACCGAGGTCGAACTGCGCAAGCCGATCCTGCGTATCAGCCAGCTCGGCTATGGGCCGATGCATCCGCAGACGATGTTTTCCGCCCGCGTCGCCCCGCCGATGATCGGGCTCGGCCTGCTCGAGGCGATTCCCGAAGAGGCGATCCTGGCCAATGCCGATCCGGACGACCGCAACGGCGACGGTATCCGCGGGCGCGCCAACCAGGTCTGGGATGCAGCGCGGCAGCGCACCGCGCTCGGCCGCTTCGGCTGGAAGGCCGGCCAGCCGGATATCCCGCAGCAGAACGCGCACGCCTTCGCCAACGACATGGGCCTGACCAGCAGCCTGCTGCCCCACGACGACTGCAGCGCCGCCCAGGTCGAGTGCCGCCGGGCGCCCGACGGCGGCGAGCCGGAAGTCAGCGACAACATCTTCGCCCAGGTGCTGTTCTACAGCCGCAACCTGGCGGTCCCGGCGCGGCGCAAGGTGGACGACCCGCAGGTGCTGGCCGGCAAGCGCCTGTTCGCCCAGGCCAACTGCGTGGCCTGCCACGTTCCCGCCTTCACTACCGGTTCCGACGCCAGCGAGCCGGAGCTGGCCAACCAGCGGATTCGTCCCTATTCCGACCTGTTGCTGCATGACATGGGCGACGGCTTGGCGGACAATCGCCCGGAATTTCTCGCCAGCGGGCGGGACTGGCGAACCCCGCCGCTATGGGGCATCGGCCTGACCGAAACGGTCAACGGCCACACCCAGTTCCTCCACGACGGGCGCGCCCGCAATCTGCTGGAGGCGATCCTCTGGCACGGCGGCGAAGCCGAAGCGGCCAAGCGGCACGTACTCGGCTTCGACGCCGACCAGCGCAGCGCCCTGCTGGCCTTCCTGAATTCACTCTGAGGAGCCCACATGTTCCGCCCACGACTGCTCTTGACCAGCCTCGCCATCGCCCTCGGCGCCTGCTCGCCGCAAGACCCGCAGGCCGTCACCAGTGCCGCCCTGGCGCAACAGGTGATCCTGCCGACCTACAGCCGCTGGGTGGAGGCCGACCAGGCCCTGGCCAGCAGCGCCCTGGCCTACTGCCAGGGCAAGGAAGACCTGGCCAAGGCCCGCGACGCGTTCCACGCCGCGCAGAAGGCCTGGGCCGAGCTGCAACCGCTGCTGATCGGCCCGCTGGCCGAGGGCAACCGCGCCTGGCAGGTGCAGTTCTGGCCGGACAAGAAGGACCTGGTCGGGCGCCAGGTCGAACAGTTGCTGAAGAACAACCCGCAGGTCGACGCCGCGGCCCTGGCCAAGGCCAGCGTGGTGGTGCAGGGGCTCTCCGCCTACGAATACATCCTCTTCGACAGCAAGATCGACCTCGCCGACGCCGCCACCAAGGCCCGCTATTGCCCGTTGCTGGAAGCCATCGGCACCCACCAGCAGCAACTGGCCCAGGACATCCTGGCGCGCTGGAAGAACGACGGCGGCATGCTCACCCAGATGAGCAAGTTCCCCAACGACCGCTACGCCGACGCCCACGAGGCGATCGCCGAGCTGCTGCGGGTCCAGGTCACCGCCCTGGACATGCTGAAGAAGAAACTCGGTACTCCGCTGGGCCGGCAGAGCAAGGGCATTCCCCAGCCCTACCAGGCCGAGGCCTGGCGCAGCAACGCCTCGCTGGCCAGCCTGGACGCCAGCCTGAGCGGCGCCCAGGCGCTCTGGGAAGGTATCGACGGCAAGGGCCTGAAGACCCTGCTGCCGGCCGAACAGAAGGACCTGGCCGGCAAGATCGACGCCGCCTACGCCGACAGCCACGCGAAGCTGGCGGCGCTGGAACAGAAACCGCTCTCCGAACTGCTCGCCAGCGAAGACGGGCGCAACCAGCTCAACGCCCTCTATGACAGCCTGAACGTGGTCCACCGCCTGCACGAAGGCGATCTGGCCCGCGCCCTCGGCGTGCAACTGGGCTTCAACGCCAACGATGGCGACTGAGGTCGGCACCATGCTGCGACGTCATGTGATCGGCCTGGGCAGCCTGCTGCTCGGCGCCTTGTCCTTCGGCGGCTGGAGCTTCAGCCGCCTGGGTAGCCAACCGCTGGTGCTATCGGCGCGCGACGACGCCGATGGCCAGCATTACGCGGTGGGCTACCGCCTGGACGGCAAGTGCCAGTTCGCCACCCGCGTGGCCCAGCGCTGCCACGACATCGTCCAGCACCCGAGCCTGCCGCTGGCGCTGTTCGTCGCCCGCCGGCCAGGCACCGAAAGCTACCTGATCGACCTGAACGACGGTCGCCTGCTGCAGACCCTGGTCTCGCAGAAAGACCGCCACTTCTACGGCCACGGCGTGTTCCACCAGAGCGGCGAGTGGCTCTACGCCACCGAGAACGACACTACCGATCCCGGTCGCGGCGTGCTCGGCGTCTACCGTTTCGACGGCGAGCGACTGCAGCACAGCGGCGAGATCTCCACCCACGGCCTCGGGCCGCACCAGGTTTCCTGGATGCCCGACGGCGAGACCCTGGTAGTGGCCAATGGCGGCATTCGCACCGAGGCGGAAAGCCGGGTCGAGATGAACCTCGACGCCATGGAGCCCAGCCTGGTGCTGATGCGCCGCGACGGCAACCTGCTGTCCAAGGAAACCCTGGCGCAGCAGATGAACAGCGTCCGCCACCTGGCGATCGGTCGCGACGGCACCATCGTCGCCGGCCAGCAGTTCATGGGCGATGCCCACGAACATGCCGACCTGCTGGCGATCAAGCGCCCCGGCCGTCCCTTCGAAGCCTTCCCGGTGGCCGAGGAGCAGCGCCTGGCGATGGCCCAGTACACCGCCAGCGTGGCGATCCACGACGACCTGCGCCTGGTGGCCCTGACCGCCCCGCGCGGCAACCGTTTCTTCATCTGGGACCTGGACAGCGGTGCCGTACGCCTCGACGCGCCGTTGCCGGACTGCGCCGGCGTGGGCGCGGTGAAGAACGGCTTCGTCGTCACGTCCGGACAGGGCCGTTGCCGCTTCTACGACTGCCAGGGCGAGCGCATCGCCGCGCAACCGCTGGAGCTGCCTGCCGGCCTCTGGGACAACCACCTGCACCTGGCCTGAGAGCACGGCATCAACCTCTCGCCATACCGGTCCGCGAAAGTCGGAAGCGACCTGCAACACGCTTGAAATCTTTCGCCAATCCTGTGCTTTGACAAGCCCTGAAAGCTGCACGTAATGTGTCGGATTCGCCCCGAAACGGGGCGCTCTCGGCATACCAGGGACCAGGATTATGTTGCTCCGCCGCATGTTGATCATGCTCGCCGCGGTGATCGCCGTGGTGGCGATTCTCGCCGGCTACAAGGTCTACTCCATCCGTCAGCAGATCGCCCTTTTCAGCGCACCGAAACCGCCGATCAGCGTGACCGCCAGCCTGGCCGAAAAGCGTCCCTGGCAGAGCCGCCTGCCAGCCATCGGCAGCCTCAAGGCATTCCAGGGCGTGACCCTCACCGCCGAAGTCTCCGGCACGGTACGCGACGTACTGTTCCTTTCCGGCGACCAGGTGAAGCTGGACCAACCGCTGATCCAGTTGGAAAGCGACGTCGAGGAAGCCACCCTGCGCACTGCCGAGGCCGATCTCGGCCTGGCCAGGGCCGAGTACCAGCGCGGCCGCGAACTGATCGGCAGCAAGGCCATCTCGAAAAGCGAATTCGATCGTCTCGCCGCGCAGTGGGCCAAGACCAGCGCCACCGTCGCCGAGCTGAAGGCGGCGCTGGCGAAGAAGCGCGTGCTCGCGCCCTTCGCCGGGACCATCGGCATCCGCCAGGTGGACGTCGGCGACTACGTCTCGCCCGGGACGCCGATCGCCACCTTGCAGGACCTTTCCACCCTGCTCCTGGATTTCCACCTGCCCGAGCAGGACTTCCCCCTGCTCAGCCGCGGCCAGCTGGTGAAGGTCCGGGTCGCCGCCTACCCCGGCCAGGTGTTCGACGCCGAGATCGCCGCCATCAACCCCAAGGTCGACAACGAGACCCGCAACCTGCAGGTCCGCGCTGCCCTGGAGAACCCGGACGGCAAGCTGCTGCCGGGCATGTTCGCCAACCTCGAGGTGATGTTGCCTGGCGAGGAACAACGCGTCGTGGTGCCGGAGACGGCGATCACCTTCACCCTCTACGGCGACTCGATCTACGTCGTCGGGCAGAAGAAGGACGAGCAGGGCCAGGTGTCGAAGGATGACAAGGGCCAGCCGCAACGGGTCGTCGAGCGCCGCTTCGTCAGGATCGGCGAACGCCGCGAAGGCCTGGCGGTGGTGCTCGAAGGCCTGGAGGGCGGCGAGCAGGTAGTGACTTCCGGGCAACTGAAGCTCGACAACGGCGCCGCGGTGGCCATCGTCGCCGAGCGGGACCTCCAGCAAGAGCACTGAGTCGCGCGCCTTCCCACTCCGTGGCGGAAGGCTTGCCAAGGGACTGAAACATGGCTTTTACCGATCCGTTCATCCGTCGTCCGGTCCTGGCGAGCGTGGTCAGCCTGCTGATCGTCCTGCTCGGCATGCAGGCCTTCAGCAAGCTGGTGATCCGCGAGTATCCGCAAATGGAGAACGCGCTGATCACGGTGACCACGCTCTACGCCGGCGCCAACGCGGAAACCATCCAGGGCTACATCACCCAGCCGCTGCAGCAGAGCCTGGCCAGCGCCGAAGGCATCGACTACATGACCTCGGTGAGCCGGCAGAACTATTCGACCATCTCCATCTACGCGCGGATCGGCGCCAATACCGATCGCCTGGTCACCGAGCTGCTGGCCAAGTCCAACGAAGTGAAGAGCCAGCTGCCGCCGGACGCCGAGGACCCGGTGCTGCAGAAGGAGGCCGCGGACGCCTCGGCGCTGATGTACATCAGCTTCTACAGCGAGCAGATGAACAACCCGCAGATCACCGACTACCTGTCGCGGGTGATCCAGCCCAAGCTGGCGACCCTGCCCGGTATCGCCGAGGCGGAGATCCTCGGCAACCAGGTGTTCGCCATGCGCCTGTGGCTGGACCCGGTGAAGATGGCCGCGTTCGGCGTCACCGCCGGCGAGATCAACCAGGCGGTGCAGCAGTACAACTTCCTCGCCGCCGCCGGCGAGGTGAAGGGCCAGTTGGTGGTCACCAGCGTCAATGCTTCCACCGACCTCAAGTCGCCCCAGGCCTTCGCCGCCATCCCGGTGAAGACCGACGGCGACCGCCGGGTGCTGATGGGTGATGTCGCACGGGTCGAGCTGGGCGCCGCCAGCTACGACGCGATCAGTTCGTTCAATGGGATTCCCTCGGTCTACATCGGCATCAAGGGCACGCCCAGCGCCAACCCGCTGGACGTGATCAAGGAAGTGCGGGCGAAGATGCCCGAACTGGAAGAGCAATTGCCGCCCAACCTCAAGGTGTCCATCGCCTACGACGCCACGCGCTTCATTCAGGCCTCCATCGATGAAGTGGTGAAGACCCTCGGCGAGGCGGTGCTGATCGTCATCGTGGTGGTGTTCCTGTTCCTCGGCGCGTTCCGTTCGGTACTGATCCCGGTGGTGACCATTCCGCTGTCGATGATCGGCGTATTGTTCTTCATGCAGGCCATGGGCTACTCGATCAACCTGCTGACCCTGCTGGCGATGGTCCTGGCCATCGGGCTGGTGGTGGACGACGCGATCGTGGTGGTGGAAAACATCCACCGCCACATCGAGGAGGGCAAGCCGCCCTTCGAGGCCGCCCTGGAGGGCGCGCGGGAGATCGCCGTACCGGTGGTCAGCATGACCATCACCCTCGCCGCGGTCTACGCGCCGATCGGTTTCCTCACCGGCCTCACCGGCGCCCTGTTCAAGGAGTTCGCCTTCACCCTGGCCGGCGCGGTGATCATTTCCGGGATCGTCGCCCTGACCCTGTCGCCGATGATGTGCTCGCGCCTGCTGCGCCACGAGGAGAATCCCTCGGGCCTGGCGCATCGCCTCGACCTGATCTTCGAGGGCCTGAAGCAACGCTACCAGCGCGCCCTCCACGGCACCCTGGACACCCGTCCGGTGGTCCTGGTGTTCGCCGTGCTGGTACTGGCGCTGATCCCGGTACTGCTGATGTTCACCAAGAAGGAGCTGGCGCCGGAAGAGGACCAGGGCATCGTGTTCCTCATGACCAACTCGCCGCAAACCGCCAACCTCGACTACCTGAATCACTACACCGCCGAGTTCGAAGGCATCTTCCGCAGCTTCCCGGAGTATTACTCGGCGTTCCAGATCAACGGCTACAACGGCGTCCAGGCCGGCATCGGCGGCATGCTGCTCAAGCCCTGGGACGAACGCGAAAAGAGCCAGATGGAATTGCTCCATGCGGTGCAGGCGAAGCTCAACGAGATTCCCGGCGTGCAGATCTTCGCCTTCAACCTGCCGTCGCTACCGGGCACCGGCGAGGGCCTGCCATTCCAGTTCGTGCTCAACACCGCCAACGACTACGAGTCGCTGCTGCAAGTGGCGCAACGGGTGAAGCAGCGCGCCAGCGAGTCCGGCAAGTTCGCCTTCCTCGATCTCGACCTGGCGTTCGACAAACCCGAGCTGGTGGTCGACATCGACCGCGAGAAGGCCGCGCAGATGGGCGTCTCCATGCAGGACCTGGGGGTGGCGCTGGCCAGCCTGCTCGGCGAGGGCGAGATCAACCGCTTCACCATCGACGGGCGCAGCTACAAGGTCATCGCCCAGGTCGAACGCCCCTATCGCGACAATCCCGGCTGGCTCGGCAGCTACTACGTGAAGAGCCGCAACGGCCAACTGGTCGCCCTCTCGACCCTGATCGAGACCCACGAACGGGCACGGCCACGGCAACTGAACCAGTTCCAGCAGCTCAACTCGGCGATCATCTCCGGCTTCCCCATCGTCAGCATGGGCGAGGCCATCGAGACGGTTCAGCAGATCGCCCGCGAGGAAGCCCCGCGTGGCTTCGCCGTCGACTACGCCGGCGCTTCCCGGCAATACGTGCAGGAAGGCAGCGCATTGCTGGTCACCTTCGGACTGGCCCTGGCGATCATCTTCCTGGTCCTCGCCGCACAGTTCGAAAGCTTCCGCGATCCGCTGGTGATCATGGTCACCGTGCCGCTGTCGATCTGCGGTGCGCTGATACCGCTGTTCCTCGGCGTGTCGAGCCTGAACATCTATACCCAGGTCGGCCTGGTGACACTGATCGGCCTGATCAGCAAACACGGCATCCTGATCGTCGAGTTCGCCAACCAGTTGCGCCACGAACAGGGGCTGGGGCGTCGCGAGGCCATCGAGCAGGCCGCCGCGATCCGCCTGCGGCCAGTACTGATGACCACCGCGGCGATGGTGCTCGGGGTGATCCCGCTGATCCTCGCCACCGGCGCCGGGGCGGTCAGTCGCTTCGACATCGGCATCGTGATCGCGACCGGCATGTCGGTGGGCACCCTCTTCACCCTGTTCGTCCTGCCGTGCATCTACACCCTGGTGGCCAGGCCGGATGCCCCGCCAGGCGTGACGCAAGCGGCAAACGCACACTGATCGGAAACGGCGGACAGCGACAACAGCGCTGTCCGCCGGCGCTGTCGCCCCATCCCACAGCCCTCCGGGCGCGATCCTATGTCCGCCGGCAGCCGCCTCCAGTAGACTGCCCGCTGAAACGCAGTGGTGAGACGAGCATGGCCGAGAGCGCTTTTTCCGAACGTATCGTGCAGAACCTGCTGGATACCGACTTCTACAAGCTGACCATGATGCAGGCGGTGCTGCACAACTATCCCAACGCCGAGGTGGAGTGGGAGTTCCGCTGCCGCAACCAGGAAGACCTGCGCCTGTACCTGCCGGCCATCCGCGAACAACTGGAATACCTGGCGGGCCTGGCGATCAGCGACGAGCAACTGGCCTTCCTCGAACGGATTCCCTTCCTCGCGCCGGACTTCATCCGCTTCCTCGGGTTGTTCCGCTTCAACCCGCGCTACGTGCAGACCGGCATCGAGAACGACGAATTCTTCCTGCGCCTGAAAGGTCCCTGGCTGCACGTGATCCTCTTCGAAGTGCCGCTGCTGGCGATGATCAGCGAGGTGCGCAACCGCGCCCGCTACCCGGCCGCCACCGTCGAGCAGGCGCGCGAACGCCTGCAGGAAAAGTTCGATTGGCTGCGCCGGGAGGCCAGCGCCGAGGAACTGGCCGGCTTCAAGATGGCCGACTTCGGTACCCGCCGCCGCTTCTCCTATCGGGTCCACGAGGCGGTGGTGAGCGGTCTGAAGGAGGACTTTCCGGGCTGCTTCGTCGGCACCAGCAACGTCCACCTGGCACGCAAGCTCGACCTCAAGCCCCTCGGCACCATGGCCCACGAATGGCTGATGGCCCACCAGCAGCTCGGTCCGCGCCTGATCGACAGCCAGAGTGCCGCGTTGGACTGCTGGGTCCGCGAATACCGTGGGCTGCTCGGCATCGCGCTGACCGACTGCATCACCACCGATGCCTTCCTGCGCGACTTCGACCTCTATTTCGCCAAGCTCTTCGACGGCCTCCGCCACGACTCGGGCGACCCATTGCTGTGGGCGGAAAAGACCATCGCCCACTACCTCAAGCTGGGCATCGACCCGCTGACCAAGACCCTGGTGTTCTCCGACGGCCTCGACCTGCCGCGGGCCCTGAAGATCTATCGCGCGCTGCAGGGCCGGATCAACGTCAGCTTCGGCATAGGCACGCATTTCACCTGCGACCTGCCGGGCGTCGAGCCGATGAACATCGTGGTGAAGATGAGCGCCTGCAACGGCCATCCGGTGGCGAAGATCTCCGATACGCCCGGCAAGGCGCAATGCCGGGACCCTGACTTCATCCACTACCTCAAGCACGTGTTCCAGGTCGCCTAGGGCAAGCCTGGCGCGCTGCGGCAGGGTGGCGCATGAGGCCTGGTCCTTATTCGGCCCATGCCTCCGACGATCTCATCGCCCATGAAAAAGCCCCGCCAAGGCGGGGCTTTTTCGACAAGGAGACTCAGCGCGACAGGCTGGCTCCCCCCTGGGAAAGACCGAACATCAGCAGCAGGATGTCCTTGTTCGGCTGGACCTCCTGACGCGTCGGCCGCTCGGCCTTGAGCGCCGAAGGCGTCGGGCAGTACTCATGACCGCCGCTCATCTGCACCACGTTCGGCGCGGGTTCGTGCCAGGCGGCAGCCGCGGCTGTAGCCACGGCGAGAGCGCCGACCAGCAACAAACCTCGAGTGATTTCTAATTTCATGTCTGCAACCCTTTGATGGCGCTGCCAAACGCCGTCTGGTAACCATAGATGAAGGCTTGCCACTGCGCGCCAGTCCACGACGAACGGCGCTTCAACTGCTTCAGGTCGTGCTGGGACGCCTTGTTCACCGTAAGGCGGCGGCGGCTCTTCTCCAGGTCGATCAGCGCTACTTCGATGGCCTCACCCTCGACGCGGACGAAGATGTGCTTCGGATAGAGACAACCGTGCTGCCAGTGGGCGAGATTCATCCGGGCAATGGTAGCGCCGATTTGTTGCAGAATTCTTTGGTGCTTCGCTTCGCCCCAGCGGTCCTGGTCACCGCGCGCATAGCACTCGTCGAGGCTGGAGAAACCCTCCAGGGCTTCGGTCACCAGCAGCGCCTGCCATTGCCCGTCGACCTTGCGGCAGCCGGAATAGACCAGGCGCGGCACGCGTATACCGAGCGACTCGAAGGCCCGTAGCGCATCGCGCTCGCGCATGGCGGTGGGATAGCCGAAAGGGCGCTGCCAGTCGCGGTAGACGTGGCCGGTCTGCTGCTTGCGATAGAGCAGCCGTCCATCGCCGGTGTACACCCGCTGCACGCCGCTGGCCCCGCCACGGCGCTCGTTGGGCTCCTCGACCCAGCTGCCGGGTACCTGCAACCACTGGTCGATGGCGGAGTCGCCGGAGATACGTTGCAGGGATGCCAGATCGGGAGCCATCGTTATTCCTTTCGCAAGATATAGACCCGCCACATGTGATACAGCGGGATGAAATCGAGATGCTTCTGGACGACGAAGCCGGCGTCGCGGAACTCGCGCTCGACCGTTTCGGCTGGTAATACGAAGCGGTTCTGGTAGCCGGTCTGTTCCCCGTTCGCTACCCGCCGTGCCTCCATGCGCCTACGCTTCCAGGCCTTGAAATTGCCATCGACCCAGAGGGAAAGGATCACGCTGTCCCGCGTGACCCGGTGAAACTCGCGGAGCAGGACGCGTCGATCGTCCGCCTCGCCGATGTGGTGGAGCAGCCGCATGCAGAAGATATTGTCCACCGAGCTGTCCGGCAGGTCGATGGCGAAAGCGGAAGTCTGCAAGGGCCGTACCCGTTTCACCACACCGTCCGGCTGGCCGGCGCAGGCGACCGCCAGCATGTCCGCGGAATTGTCGGCGCCGATGATCACCCGGTTGTCCTTTTCCGCCAGCAGCGGCCAGAAGCGTCCGGCGCCGCAGGGCAGGTCGAGCACCAGGTTGGGCTGCCCCGCGAGCTTCAGCGCGTGCCGGGCGAGTTGGACGTCGCGCCGGTGGGAAAGTTTCCGGGCGAGGCCGTCCTGATGCTTCTTCAGGTAGGCCTCAGCATGCTCGCGATCATACTTGTGAGAAAAGTCGAGGTCGACAGGCGGATTGTTCATGACGAGAACTCCAGGATTCATGAGACGAACGGTATGAATCCAGCCGTCAAGCTCGGGTCAAGGGGTGGTGAATTTTTCGTCAAGCAACATCGAGTAAAACTTCGAACCGGCAGCCATGCGGCTCCACCGCGCTGAGGGTTACGCTCCAGCCCTCGGCGGCGCAGATCCGCTTCACCAGCGAGAGCCCGAGGCCAAGGCCTTCGCCGCGCCCGGAGCTGGAACTGCCGCGAACGAAGGGCATGAAAATGCGTTCGCGTTGTTCTTCCGGGACGCCCGCCCCGGTGTCCTCGACGCTGAAACCATGCTCGTCGAGGGTCAGCGTGATGCTCCCGGCATCGGTGTAGTGGGTCGCGTTGCGCAACAGGTTGCCCATCACCGCGCGCAGCAGTGGCGCGTTGAACTGGCCGGCGCAGGCACCTTCGTTGCGGTAGTGCAGGGTCAGTCCTCGCGCCTCGACCTGTTCGCGCCAGACCTGGACCAGGTCGTCGGCGATGCTCTCCAGGCTACCGTGGGGCGCCAGGCTTTCCTCGCCCTTCTGCGCACGCGCCAGCAACAGGAAGGTTTGCACCAGGTCGCGCATCTCCTCGGTGGCCTTGGTCATCCGCTCCAGTTGGCCACGGGCGCGCGGGCCGAGGCTGGGTTCTTCGGCCAGCAGTTCGCATGAGGTGGCGATGACCATCAACGGCGTACGCAACTCATGACTGACGTCGCTGGTGAACAATTGCTCGCGCTTGAGCGCGTCGCGCAGGCGGCCAAGGGTCTCGTCGAAGGAAGCGGCCAGCTCGCCGACCTCGTCGTTGGCGTAGTCCGGCGCCAACGGCGGCGCCAGACCGAGCAACTGTTCGCGATGCCGCACCTGGCGCGCCAGGCGCACCACCGGCTCCATCACCTTGCGCGCGAGCATCCAGCCAAGCAGGCCGGCCAGGGCGATGCTCAGCACGTAGCCGGTCAGCACCGAGGCGTAGAGCACCTGCTCGCGCGCTTCGAAATCGCTCTGGTCCTGCAGCAGGACGAAGCGGCGACCATCGATGTCGCGCACCAGCGCATGGAACGACAAGTCGCCCTCGAACACTTCGTGGAAACCGACATCCAGTTGGTCCAGCGCCGGCGGCATGGCGTAGGAGCCCTGGCCGTCGCTGATGAAGAAGCGCATGCCGGGATCGAGCACCGGGTTGCGTCCCTGGGCCAGGTCGTCGCGCAGGATGCGCTCCAGCTCGCCGCCCAGGTCGCGGGAAATCAGGCGCTCCTCGATGATGTGGACCACGCCGACGATGCCGGCGGAGAACAGTCCCCCCACGGCGACCGTCATCAGCATGAAGGCGATGACGATCCGGCGGGCGAGGCTCTGCTTATACTCCATTCGGCTCCTCCGCCAGGCGGTAGCCGACGCCATGCACCGTATGCAGCAAGGCCACGGAGAATGGCTTGTCGATCACCTGACGGAGTTGATGGACGTGGCTGCGCAGGCTGTCACTGTCCGGGCAGTCGTCGCCCCAGACCGCTTCTTCCAGGGCATCCCGGCGCACCACATGGGGGCTCTTCTGCATCAGCACTGCGAGCAGCTTTAGGCCGATCGGATTGAGCTTGAGCGACTTGCCCGCGCGCTTGACCTCCAGGGTGTCCAGGTCATAGCTGAGATCGGCCACGCTCAGCTCGCGGCGGCCGCCACCCTGGGCGCGACGCAGCACCGCCTCGATGCGTGCGGAAAGTTCGGAAAGGGCGAAGGGCTTGACCAGGTAATCGTCGGCTCCGGAACGAAACCCCTGCAGGCGATCGTCCAACTGGTCGCGGGCGGTGAGCATGATCACCGGGGTGTCGCGCCGTGCGTCTTCGCGCAGGCGCCGGCACAGGGCATAGCCGTCGATTCCCGGCAGCATCACGTCGAGCACGATCAGGTCGTAGTGCTCGGTGGCCGCCAGGTGCAGGCCGGACAGCCCGTCCTGCGCGCAATCCACGGTATAGCCCTTGAGCGACAGGTAATCGGCCAGGTTGGCCAGGATGTCGCGGTTGTCTTCGACCACCAGTATTCGCATGTCCCACTCCTTCGCAGGAAGACCGATTGAGCGCCTCTCGCGCATTTACGGATTCTTCACCGGCGATTCACACCGGCTCTACGCTCGCCACCAGAGACTGCATGGCGTCTTCCATGGCCGCCGATCATAGCGGCTTTGCGGATGCGCACGAACCCCGGCGGTGGATTTAACCAGCGTCGAAGTCAAGAGAACGTCAACGCCAGCGTTGGAGATCGCATGACCCAGGCCGCCGTCCATTCCCCTTCCCGTCCATTCAACCCCTGGCTGTTCCTCGCCCTGCCGCTGGGCCTGGCGGCACTGCTGCTGGCCTTCGAGCCGGTGACCCTCGACCTCGCCCTGGCCAACCTGATGTACGACCCGGGCGCCGGCTTCATCGGCCGGCACAGTTGGTTCCTGGAGAACATCCTGCACGACCGGGTCAAGCAACTGGTGATCGCCATCAGCGTCCTCGGCCTGCTGGTCTCCATCGCCGGACTGTTCCACCGGCCATGGCGCGCACTGAGCAGGCCGCTGGCCTATGTGTTCCTCGCCATGAGCCTTGCAGCCAGCATAGTCACTCCGCTCAAGGCGCTCACCGCCGTGCAGTGCCCCTGGAGTCTGGCGCAGTTCGGCGGCGAGGAAACCTATAGTTCGCTGCTCAGCCCACGGCCGCCGACCGAGCACCCCGGACGCTGCTGGCCGGGCGGGCACGCATCGTCCGGATTCGTCCTGTTCGCGCTGTTCTTCGCCCTGCGCGACCGCAAGCCCAGGCTGGCGCGCTACGCCCTGGCCTTCGCCTTCGCCATGGGCTGTCTGCTATCGCTGTCGCGCATGCTGCAAGGTGCGCACTTCCTCTCGCACAACCTGTGGACGATGCTGTTCGACTGGCTGATCTGCCTCGGCCTGTACCGCCTGATGCTCTACCGACCGGAGACGCGGGGACAGCGCAACGGCGGCGCCGACGAAAACCGCGTTCAGGAAGACGATTCGTCCGCTCCCAGCACGCCGAACTCGATGGGCACCTTCATGTAGAACAGCCGCACGCCGGCCTGGCGGATCGACTCGAACAGCCGTTCTGCCTGCTCGGGATCGACCGCCATGAGGGTTTCCTGCGGCTGGTCGGCCAGCTCGAAGAAGTGCATCGAATGCAGCCGGCCGCTCTGGCCGAAGCCTTCGCTGGCAGCCAGCGCGGTGGCACCGCGCACGCCCAGGCGGCGCGCCTCTTCCAGCAGCCAGTCGCAGATCGGCTGGCCCTGGTGGCGGCGCCCCTGCTGGGTGATGAAGGTCAGTTGATAGCCTTGCATGGTCGGTCCTCCCGCTGCGCTATTTGCCCAGCATCCAGTTCATCGAGAACAACCCCAGCAGGGTCATCAGCAACGAGCCGCTGACGTGCGTCGCGATGGCCCCGGCGGCCCAGCCCAGGCGGCCCTCCTGAAGCAGGCTGACGACCTCGGCGGAAAAGGTGGAGAAAGTGGTCAGGCCGCCGCAGAACCCGGTGATGATCAGTAGCCGCCATTCCGGAGCGATGCCCGGCGCCTGGGCGAAATAGGCAATCGCCGCGCCGATGACATAGCCGCCGACCAGGTTGGCCAGCAGCGTGCCGGGGGGAATGCTGGGCAGCAGGCTGTTCAGCTTGAGCCCGAGGAACCAGCGCAGCAACGCCCCCAGGGCGGCGCCGAGGGCGATGGCGAGAATGGATTTCCACATAGTCCTGTCCTTGTAGGAGCGATTCGGACAGGCGGCAGGCGAGCGCCTACGCGCCTTTCCAGGTTCATGCGTAGGCATCATCAGCCCCAGGGGCGGTTGAAGGAGGAATGCCATCTCCTGTCGGCAAGATTGGCACAAAGCGAGGCACCTATCAAAGGCCGGAGTACGCCGGATCGCCCGAAGCGTGCCAGTCTAGGGAACCTTTCCCCTTCCTTCGCCGGAGCCCCCATGCGCCCAGTCCTGCTGCTTTGTTGCCTGTTCCTGTCCGCCACCGCCCAGGCCGAGGATTGCTCGCCGCAAACCTCCGTCGGTAGCTGGTGCGAGCTGCCGCTCGCGGCTCTCCACCCGACCCAGCAGAATGTCGGCCTGCTGCAGGTCGAGGATGACCAGGCCAAGCTCGCCGGGAAGAAGCCCAAGGCTCTCGAGCGCTACTTGCGCAAGAAGGAGATTCCGGTGGTGATCGGCCCCGGCGGCCGCTTCTACCTCACCGATCGCCATCACCTGAGTAGCGCGCTCTGGCGCCTGGCCCCGAAACAGGGCGTGCCGGTGAAGGTGATCGGCCGGCTACCCCAGGCCAGCGACTTCTGGGAGAAGATGCAGGAAAACCACTGGGTCTGGCTGCACGATGCGCGTGGCGCGGAGATCCCGCCCGAGGCCCTGCCGAACGCTCTCGCCGGGCTTGGCGACGATCCCTACCGCGCCCTGGCCGGCTACGCCGAGGACGAGAACGCCTTCGACAAGGATCGGCAGAGCTATTTCATCGAATTCCACTGGGCGCGCTATTTCGGCGAACGCATGCACTGGCGGCCGATCAGCCGCGCCACTCTGCCCGACGACCTGAAGCAGGCACTGCGCCTGGCCTGCGAACCGGCGGCAAGGGAGCTGCCGGGCTACCGCCAGGACTGCCCGCACTGAGGAATAAAAAAGCCCCGCCGAAGCGGGGCTTTTCCAACCACAGGGGCCGGTCGGCTTACATCATGCCGCCCATGCCGCCCATGCCGCCCATGTCAGGCATGCCGCCCATGGCCGGCTTGTCTTCCACGATCTCGGCAACCATGGCTTCGGTGGTGATCATCAGACCGCCGATGGAGGCCGCAGCCTGCAGAGCGGAACGAGTGACCTTGGCCGGGTCCAGGATGCCCATCTCGATCATGTCGCCGTACACGCCGGTAGCAGCGTTGAAGCCGTAGTTGCCGGAACCCTGCTTGACCTTGTCGACCACTACGCTCGGCTCGTCGCCGGCGTTGGCCACGATCTGGCGCAGCGGCGATTCGACGGCGCGACGCAGCAGGGCGATACCGACGTTCTGCTCCTCGTTGTCACCCTTCAGGCCTTCGATGGCTTGCAGGGCACGAACCAGGGCTACGCCGCCGCCGGGAACCACGCCCTCTTCCACCGCTGCACGGGTAGCGTGCAGGGCGTCTTCGACGCGGGCTTTCTTCTCTTTCATCTCGACTTCGGTGGCAGCGCCTACCTTGATCACGGCAACACCGCCGGCCAGCTTGGCCAGGCGCTCTTGCAGCTTCTCGCGGTCGTAGTCGGAAGTGGTTTCCTCGATCTGCTTGCGGATCTGCAGGACGCGGGCTTCGATATCAGCCTGCACACCGGCGCCATCGATGATGGTGGTGTTTTCCTTGTTGATCACGACGCGCTTGGCGTTGCCCAGGTGCTCCAGGGTAGCGCCTTCCAGGCTCAGGCCGACTTCTTCGCTGATCACGGTACCGCCGGTGAGGATGGCGATGTCCTGCAGCATGGCCTTGCGGCGATCGCCGAAGCCCGGAGCCTTGACAGCCGCGACCTTGACGATGCCACGCATGTTGTTCACCACCAGGGTGGCCAGGGCTTCGCCCTCGACGTCCTCGGCGACGATCAGCAGCGGACGGCCGGCCTTGGCGACGGCTTCCAGCACCGGCAGCATTTCGCGGATGTTGGAGATCTTCTTGTCGACCAGCAGCAGCAGCGGGCTATCCAGCTCGGCAGCCATGGTGTCCGGCTTGTTCACGAAGTAGGGGGACAGGTAGCCGCGATCGAACTGCATGCCTTCGACGACGGACAGTTCGTTTTCCAGGCCCGAGCCTTCCTCGACGGTGATCACGCCTTCTTTACCGACTTTTTCCATGGCTTCGGCAATGATCTGGCCGATGGACTCGTCGGAGTTGGCGGAGATGGTGCCTACCTGGGCGATGGCCTTGGTGTCGGCGCAGGGCTTGGCCAGCTCTTTCAGCTGGGCGACGATGGCCACGGTGGCCTTGTCGATGCCACGCTTCAGGTCCATCGGGTTCATGCCGGCGGCAACGGCCTTCAGGCCTTCGTTGACGATGGCCTGGGCCAGGACGGTCGCGGTGGTGGTGCCGTCACCGGCAGCGTCGTTGGCCTTGGAGGCAACGTCTTTCACCAGTTGCGCGCCCATGTTCTCGAACTTGTCTTTCAGCTCGATTTCCTTGGCGACGGAAACGCCGTCCTTGGTGATGGTCGGAGCGCCGAAGGACTTGTCCAGAACCACGTTGCGGCCTTTCGGGCCGAGGGTGGCCTTGACGGCATCGGCCAGCACGTTCACGCCGACCAGCATTTTCTTGCGAGCGGAATCGCCGAACTTAACTTCTTTGGCAGCCATGTTCTCTTTCCTCTAAATCGAATTCGGTGAAAACGGAGTGGTGAGACCGATCAGTCTTCCAGGACGGCGAGGATTTCGGACTCGCCCATCACCAGCAGTTCCTCGCCATCGACCTTGATGGCGTTGCTGCCGGAGTAAGGCCCGAAGACCACCTTGTCGCCCACCTTCACTGCCAGAGCGCGCACTTCGCCGTTGTCCAGTACACGACCGGTACCTACGGCTACCACTTCACCGCGGTTCGGCTTCTCGGCGGCGGAACCCGGCAGCACGATGCCGCCTGCGGTCTTGGTCTCTTCCTCGCTGCGACGGATAACGACGCGATCATGCAGAGGACGAAGCTTCATAGTCGTAACTCTCCCAAACAGTGGTTTCCAACGGCCGGATCGAAGTCCGGCGGGTTTTGTTGAAGCCGGCGTTGCCGGGTTGCGACTCGACGCGCGAGCCGCGTAAGACAGCCTGCCCTTGTGGCAGGGACCTTGCGGTGACCGTTACATAAGGTCGCCACAAGCCATTTCAAGGGCATGCAGTGAAATTTTTTTTTCAGTTGCGCGAATCGTCGCGGCGCTCGTACTCGCCCTCGATGACGTTCGGCCGCGACGGACCCTGTCCGTAGCGGGCGTTCAGGTCGTCGGCGAAGGCGCGCCGGCGCAGCGCCTGCTGTTCGACGCGGCGGCGCAGGCCGCCGAGCATCAGGCGACGGGTGAAAGGAATCAGGCAGAGGATGCCGAAGATGTCGCTGATGAAACCCGGCAGCATCAGCAGGCCGCCGCCGACGGCGATCAACAGGCCTTCGAGCATTTCCTGCTCCGGCAGTTCGCCACGGGCCAGTCGTTCGCGGGCGCGCCAGGCGGTGGCCACGCCGGCCACGCGCAACAATGCAGCACCGATGAAGGCGCTGGCGACGATCAGGAACAGGGTCCAGCCGACCCCGATGACACTGCCGACCTTGATCAGGACGGCCAGCTCGACCAGCGGGAAGAGCAACAGCAGAAAGAGGAAAGCGCGCATTTCAGAGTCCTTGGCGGGGCCCGTTTGCCCCCGGTACCACCAGTAGTTGGCGCCAGCCGGGGAAGAATTCAACCCTGCTCCGGCTCGACGGTAGGCCAGCGCTCGGCCCTGGCCAATTGCACCAGCGCCTGGCGCACGGCCCCGGGGTTGCCGCAGGCGGCGGGGAACGGCAGCCAGTGCAGGCCCTGGCCGATGCGCAGGTGGAAACCTTCTGTATCAATTCCCGCCAGCTGCGCCGCGGCATGCGCCGGCAGTCCGGCCAGTTCCACATAGTGGGCGATGGCGGCGGCGTGGTCGCTGTTCATGTGCTCGACCATGCCGCGCTCGGCTTCTCCGGCGAACGGATTGGCCAGCGGCACGCGCTCGGCGGCCAGCCAGTGGATCGCGCCGAAACCGCCGATGAAACGCCACTGGACCGGCTGCAGCACCCAGAAGTCGAAATCGTGGACCCGATGGTAGTCGGCGGACTCGGGGAAATAGCGGTAGTAACGCTCGGCCGCCGCGGCGACCTCCTCCTCCGCCAATTGCCGCGCCTCGGCCAGCAGGGTGAGGCGGCCGACAGCCTGGATATCCTCGGCGCCGCGCTCGCCTACCAGCATCGAGCAGCGCGGGTCCGCCTGCAGGTTGTGGGTGTGCTGGGCGATCCGGCTGATCAGGATCAGCGGCCGGCCTTCGGCATCCAGGCAATAGGGAACCACCGAGCCGAAAGGAAAGCCCGGCCATTTCTTCGAGTGGGTGGAAAGGACCGCACGGTATTCCTTGAGCAGCAATTCTCGGGCATTCTTTGCAGCTTCAACGCTCAATTTATGACTCCTTGCATAGAATCCGTCGTAAACGGACGGGCATATCAAAGTACGTTCGCAGGTGCCGGCAAGGTCCGCTTCCAGAAACTGCTCGTGGGGTTCCAAGCAATGCAATTGAAAGACAAGGTCATCATCATCACCGGCGGCTGCCAGGGGCTCGGCCGGGCAATGGGCGAATATCTCGCCGGCAAGGGCGCCAGGCTGGCCCTGGTCGATCTCAACCGCGAACGTCTCGACGAAGCCGTCGCTGCCTGCAAGGCCGCCGGCGGCGACGCTCGCGCCTACGTGTGCAACGTGGCGGACGAGGAACAGGTTACCCACATGGTGGCCCAGGTCGCCAGCGACTTCGGCGCGATCAACGGCCTGGTCAACAACGCCGGCATCCTCCGCGACGGCCTGACCATCAAGGTCAAGGACGGCCAGTTGAGCAAGATGAGCCTGGCCCAATGGCAATCGGTGATCGACGTCAACCTCACCGGTGTGTTCCTCTGCACCCGCGAAGTGGCGGCGAAGATGATCGAGCTGAAGAACGAAGGCGCGATCGTCAACATTTCCTCGATCTCCCGCGCCGGCAACATGGGCCAGGCCAACTACTCGGCAGCCAAGGCCGGGGTGGCCGCGGATACCGTGGTCTGGGCGAAGGAACTGGCGCGCTACGGCATCCGCGTGGCCGGCGTGGCGCCGGGCTTCATCGAGACCGAGATGACCGCCGGGATGAAACCCGAGGCGCTGGAGAAGATGACCGCCGGCATCCCCCTCAAGCGTATGGGCAAGCCGGTGGAGATCGCCCACTCGGTGGCCTACATCTTCGAGAACGACTACTACACCGGCCGCGTTCTCGAACTGGACGGCGGCCTGCGCCTGTAGGCCCCGGCCCCGCAAGGAAAAAGCCCCGCTATCGCGGGGCTTTTTCGTGCAGGCCGGCTTACCAGCCGACCCCGAGGCCGAAGGTATAGCGGCGCTGGTTGACGTTGCCGTCGTTGCCGCTGAACTTGTCCCATTCCGCCTTCATGCTCAGCGAAGCCCAGCTGGTCAGCTTGTAGCGGATCCCCGCCTCGGTCTGCAGCTCGTAGTCCAGGCCGGATTGCAGCGGCTTGCTGACCTCGCCGTTGGTGAACAGCTCGAACTGCTTGGCCAGCAGGTAGCGGTTGTAGTCCCACTTGAAGCTCGACGAATAGAAGTGCTCCTTCTCGCCATCGGCGAACTCGTAGTCGTTGCGGTTGACCAGGGTGGCGATGGAGAACGCGCCCAGCTCGTTGTCCCAGAACTGGTAGCCGGGGCCGGTACCGACGGTACGCTTCTTCGCCAGGTCCTCGATCATGTCGCGCTTGTAGGCGACCTGGCCCTGCCAGAACCAGTGGTCGTCGATGAAGCGGTCCAGCGCGTACTGGCCGGAATAATTGTCGGTGCTGACCTGGCCGTTCTTCTTCTCGCGGTTGTACTCGCCCTGCACGTTGTGGCGCCAGAGTCCGTGGCGGGCGTTGGTCTTGAAATCGATGTCGTAGTCGGACACATCGTTCTCGGCCTGCTTGCGGTCCAGCGAGAAATCGACGTTGCCGTTCCATACCCAGTCCTGGAGGATCGGCTTGGGCGGCATCATCTGCTGGATGCTGGCCAGCTCCACGGTCTTCGGCTCGCCGTTGACCAGGGTCACCTGGCCCGGCCCGGCGGCCTTGATGCCCTTGGAGTGCTCGCCAGTCTCGGCATCCTGCTTGACCAGCAGGTTCTGCTCGCTCTCGAAGGTGGAGATCTTGTCCCACTTGAGCGTGATGTCGCCGCCATAGTCGGTCTTCAGCAGCAGCTTGCCGCCGTCGAACAGGGTGATCTTGCCGGTAAGGCGGTCACCGTTCTTCATCCAGACCGTATCGGCAAGGGCAGAGGTGGAACTTGCAAGGGCAGCGAGGCACAGCAGGATTCTCGACAACATGAGCACAAATCAACTGAGTTGGGTTCGAAGAGGCCGGCATTATCCAAATGCCGGGCGGCAGAGCAAGGACCGGGGCACGGGCGGTAAAGTTCAGCCGGATCGACCGAAAGGTGAGCCGCGTCACCAGCCGACGCCGACCCCGATCAGGTAATGCCGGTCGGACTGGGTGCCCCCCTCGGTGCGCAACTGGTCCAGTTCATAGAGGAACGAAAGACGCGCCCAACTGTTCAGGCGATAGCGCAGGCCGTATTCGCTGTCGAGCAGGTAGTCGATCCGCTCGATGCCGGGAACCAGCACGGTTCCCTTGCTGTACAGCTCCAGCCGGGTGCCGGCGAGCAGCCGCTTGTAGTCCCACTCCAGCGAATAGGAGGTGAAATCCTCGCGCGGCTGATCGCGCCACTCCAGTTGCCAGCGACTGATCTCGGCGACCAGGTCGAAACGCCCGAGTTCGTCGTCCCAGAACTGGTAGCCGGGGCCGGTTCCCAGCGCGCTCTGGCGCTCCAGGTTGTCGATCGCATCGTGCTTCTGCGAATAGCTGCCGCGCCAGAACCAGTGTTCGCCGAAGAAGCGATCGAGGTCGTAGTCCAGCTCCCAGTTGTCCTCGACCTTGCGCCCGTCCTTCTTTTCCCGCTCCACTTCCCCCGCCAGCACATGGCGCCAGGCACCGTGGCGAAGCCGGGTATCGCCCTTGAGCTTCCATTCGTCCTTGTCGCTGTCGTTGCGCTTGCTATCCAGCTTGACGTCGAGATTGCCCTCCCAGACCAGGTCCTCCACCAGCGGTCGCGGCGGCACCATCTGGCGAATACTGGCCAGCGGGACGGTATGGCTGCCGCCATCGACGATCCGCACCATGCCCTTGCCCGCCGCCTCCAGGGTTCGGCTACGCTGCCCGGATACGCCCTGCTGCTTGATCAGCAGGGGTTTGTCGGAACTGATGGTGTCGATATCCTTCCAATCGATCAGCACCTGGCCGGCATAACGGGTCTTCAGCGCCAGCTTGCCGCCGTCCATCAGCACGATCTCGCCGGACAGGCGGTCGCCGTTGTCCAGCCATACGGTGTCGGCCAGCGCGGGGCCGGCCAGGAGCATCACGACGATTGAACAGAGGGCTCTGAGCGACATGGGCGTTCACAAGGCGGACAGGAAAGGGAAAACCGATGAGCATGCATGGGCCGGCAGCGACCCGGCAAGTGCCCAGGCGCGCCGCGAGGCCCTGTACCTGGTGCTGGCGCAGGTGCCGCCGGGGCAGGTGGTCAGCTACGGGCAACTGGCCGAACTGGCCGGCCTAGGCCGCGCCGCCCGCTGGGTCGGCAGGACGCTCAGCCAGTTGCCGGTGGATACCCGCCTGCCCTGGCATCGGGTTCTCGGCGCCGGCGGTCGCATCAGCCTGCCGGCGGACAGTCCCGGCGGTCGCGAACAACGCGCACGCTTGCGCGAGGAAGGCGTTCTCCTGCACAACGACAGGGTGGACATACGTCGGCATGGCTGGCTTACAGCGAAGTAGAGCGGTTAGAGTGCGCGTTATTTTTTGCGGAACGGTTACCCCATGACTCAGCAATCCTGGCGAGAGGCCCTGGTCGCCTACAAGTCTCCCGCCAGCCTGGCCCTCCTGCTGCTCGGCTTCGCCGCCGGCCTGCCGACCATGCTGGTGTTCAACACCCTGTCGGTGTGGCTGCGCGAAGCCGGCGTGGCGCGGGATACCATCGGTTTCGCCAGTTGGCTGGGGCTGGTGTACGCCTTCAAGTGGGTCTGGTCGCCGATGCTCGACCAGTGGCGCCTGCCCTTCGTCGGCCGTCTCGGCCGGCGCCGTTCCTGGCTGGTGTTCTCGCAGGTGCTGATCGCCCTGGGACTGCTCGGCATGGCCCTGTGCAATCCGCAGAGCCACCTGCCCTGGCTGATCGGCCTGGCCCTGCTGGTGGCGTTCGCCTCCGCCACCCAGGACATCGCGATCGACGCCTACCGCCTGGAAATCGCCGAGGATAGCCGCCAGGCCGCCCTCGCTGCCTGCTACATGACCGGCTACCGCGCGGCGATCCTGCTGGCCAGCGCCGGCGCGCTGATTCTCGCCGAATGGTTCGGCTCCACCAGCCTCAACTACAGCCAGTCGGCCTGGGGCCTGACCTATGCGTTGTTCGCCCTGCTGATCCTGCCTGGGCTGGTCACCAGCCTGCTGATCCGCGAGCCGGCGGTGGACGTGCCGATCCACGTCAACCCGTCGCGTTTCGACTTCAACCACCAACTGCTCTCGGTGCTCCTGCTGCTGATCCTGCTGATCTCGCTGCCGGCGATGATCACCGCCCTCCTCGACCGCGCCTGGCCGCGCGCCGGCCTCTACGCGCTGCTCATGGGGATCTGCCTGTCGCCGTGGGGACGCCAGCAGATCCGCCCGGTCCGCGAACTGCTCGCCACCGTGCGCAGGCCGCTGCTGGTGGCGGCGCGCGGCAAGGAAGTGCCGCTGTTCGATTTCGTCCACCAGGCGGTCTCGGTGATGGTGCTGATCATCCTCCTCGTCACCGTCACCGCCATGTGCCGCGCCTACTACTCCGGCGCCTGGCCGCGCGGCACGCTGTTCCTGCTGATCGCCGCGTCCTGCCTGTCGGCACCCGGACGCCTGCTGATGGCCCCGGTGCTGACGCCGATCACCGAGTTCGTCCAGCGCTATCGCTGGCAGGCCCTGCTGCTGCTCGGCCTGATCTCCACCTATCGCCTGTCGGACACGGTGATGGGGGTGATGGCCGGGGTCTTCTACATCGACATGGGCTTCTCCAAGGAAGTCATCGCCAGTGTCAGCAAGGTCTTCGGCGTACTCATGACCCTGATCGGCGCCGCCGCCGGCGGGGTGCTGATCGCCCGCTTCAGCATCCTCTCCATCCTGTTCATCGGCGGTGCCGCTTCGGCTGCCACCAACCTGCTGTTCGCCATGCTCGCCCAGCTCGGCCCGCTGCACGCCGAGGCCCTGCCCAGCCATGACGTGATCAGCCTGGTGATGGCGCTCGAGCCGCACGTGCTGATGCTGGTGATGACCATCACCCTCGACAACTTCAGCGGCGGCCTCGCCGCCTCGGCCTTCGTCGCCTACCTGTCGAGCCTGACCAACCTGAAGTTCTCCGCCACCCAGTACGCCATGCTCAGCTCGACCATGCTCCTGCTGCCGCGCTTCATCGGCGGCTACTCCGGAACCATGGTCGAGAGCCTCGGCTACGAGCACTTCTTCTACGTCACCGCGGTGATGGGCATTCCCACCCTGCTGCTGATCGGCTGGTTGTGGCTGCGCCGCGCGCCGTCCAGCGAGACGCCGGCGCCGGGACACCAGAACGCCGAGCAGCACTGAGGCGAGAATGAAAAAGGCCGGCATTCGCCGGCCTTTTTCGTGGATCGTACGGACCTCAGTCGGCCATCGCGCCCTGCACAACCTTGACCACCCGCTGCGGGAAGGGAATGCCGATACCTTCCTTGCCCAGCGCGTCGCGGGCCTTTTCGTTGAACATGAACATCACGTCCCAGTAGTCGGCGTTCTTCACCCAGACCCGCAGGGACAGGGTAATCGCGCTTTCGCCGAGATTGGAAACCACCGCCACCGGTGCCGGGTCCTTCAGAACCCGCGGATCGTCGGCCATGGCCAGAAGAATGTTCTGCGCATTCTTCAGATCGGCGTCGTAGTCGATGCCGACGTCGAAGATCACCTTGCGCAGCGGCTCGGCGGAGTAGTTGGTCACCGTTCCGTTGGACAGCGCCCCGTTGGGCACGATGATCCGCTTGTTGTCGCCGCTACGCAGCACGGTGTGGAAGATCAGGATCGAATCCACGGTGCCGGCCACGCCCTGTGCCTCGATCCAGTCGCCGACCTTGAACGGGCGGAACAGCAGGATCAGCACGCCGCCGGCGAAGTTAGCCAGGCTGCCTTGCAGGGCCAGGCCGATGGCCAGGCCGGCGGCGCCGATGGCGGCGACGAAGCTGGTGGTCTGGATGCCGATCATGGAAGCCACGCTGACCACCAGCAGGATCTTCAGGACGATGCTCACCAGGCTGCCGACGAAGCCTTGCAGGGTGCGGTCGACGCTGCGCCTGGCGAGCAGGCCGCCGACCCGGCCGGTCAGGGTGTTGATCAGCCACCAGCCGATCGCCAGGGTCAGCAGCGCCAGGGCGACCTTGCCGCTGTACTCCAGCACGATCGGCAGCCAGGACTCGGTCTGCTGCACCAGTCGGTCGTAGTTCAATTCCATGCATTACCTCCATTTCTCGAAAAAACACCCCTCCCTTCCGCAACGGAAACGGGACGGGCTTGCAGATTCCTGCCCGGACGCCGTGGGGCGACGTTTCCGGGCCTGGATACGAATCGGCGCAGCGCGGACGAACCGACGCTGCGCCGACAGGGGCGGACAACGCGGGAGAGGTCGCGGCGGCGCTACTCCCTATTGCGATGCCCGGGATGGCGAGAGGTTCCGAAAAACCTCGTCAATCGCGGAAGTTGGTGAACTGCAACGGCATGCCGAGGGATTCGCCGCGCAGCAGGGCGATGGCCTCCTGCAGATCGTCACGCTTCTTGCCGGTGACGCGCACCTGCTCGCCCTGGATGGCGGCCTGGACCTTGAGCTTGCGCTCCTTGATCAGACCAACGATCTTCTTCGCCAGGTCCTTGTCGATGCCCTCGCGGAAGTTGACGTCCTGCTTGACCACCTTGCCCGACGGGTAGGCATCCTTGATCTCCATGCACTGGCTGTCGACCTTGCGCTTGACCAGGTTGGAACGCAGGATGTCGAGCATCTGCTCGAGCATGAAATCGGCTTCGGCGGTGAGGGTCACCGACTTGTCCTTGGCTTCGAAACTGCATTTGCCTTTCAGGTCGAAACGGCGATCCAGTTCCTTGATGGTGTTGTCCACGGCGTTGGTCAACTCGTGTTTGTCCAGTTCGGACACCACGTCGAACGAAGGCATGTCATCTCTCCAGATGGACGGCGCGACAGGGTTCACAGACGGAACCGCGCCTGGCTTGACGGTAAAAAATGCCCGCCCATTATAACCGAGCCCTCGCGAGCGAATGCCCGCCGGTGTGGCGGAGACCGACGATTTCTTCCCGATGGCGCGCGCGACCGCGGCCGGGACCCGGCCTCCCGCGACGAACCGGGCCCTTGCCGGCAGCGTACCGGCGCCCATCCTCTTCTCGAGTCCGTTCATGCCCAACCCCGATCTCAGCATCCTGGTCGTCGACGACGCCAAGTTTTCCAGCGCCATGATCGGCCGCGCCCTCAGCCAGGCCGGCTACCAGGACATCCGCTTCGCCAGCAGCGCCAGCGAGGCCCTGCAGCAGCTCGAACAACGCCCGGTCAGCGTGCTCCTGGCCGACTGGCTGATGCCGGAGATGGACGGCCTGGAACTGACCGCCCGGGTCCGCCAACTGGACGAAAGCATCAACCACTACACCTACATCGTCCTGCTCACCGGCAAGGAAGGCGAGAACGTCCTCGGCGAGGCCTTCGACCGCGGCGTCGACGACTTCGTCAGCAAGGCCGCGATGAACGAGCAACTGGTGCCGCGCATCTACGCAGCCGACCGCCTGTGCAACACCCTGCAACGGTTGCTGGTGGAAAACCGCCTGCTCACCGAAAACATCGCGCGGATGGAAGAACGCAACCTGGTGGATACCCTCACCGGCCTCGGCAATCCCCGCTACCTGCGACAGAAGCTGGCCGACAGCCTGCGCCAGGTGGAAACCCGCGGTGGAGCGTTGTGCTACCTGCTGGTCGGCATGCCCGAGGCACCGGTCCTGCGCCAGCGGCACGGCGAGGCCTTCCATCGCGAGCTGCTGCTCGGCGTGGCCAGGCGCCTGCAACAGCTGGTCCGGCCGCTGGATGTGCTGGTGCGCCTGGACGAGCAGCATTTCGCCCTGATCACCCTGGTGGAGGACCTGCACGAATGCTCGTCGAGCAGCTTCAAGCGGCTGCACGACGGGCTCAACCTGAAGGCCTTCAAGACCAGCGAAGGCTTCATCAGCCTGAAAGCCGGCATCGCCATGCTCGGCCTCGACAGCGGGGCATTGCCGCTGGGCATCGACGAACTGCTGCAGCGCACCGAGGCCCTGTTGCCCGATGCCTATGCCAGCGGCAGGATCGCAACCTGCCGGCTACCGGCACTGCGCTAGACTTCGCCCTATCGTCAGCCATTCGCAGTAGCCACCATGACCTGGCATATCCTCGGCGCCGGTAGCCTCGGCAGCCTCTGGGCCGCGCGCCTCGGGCGCGCCGGCCTGCCCGTCCGCCTGATCCTGCGCGACCGCCAGCGCCTGCGCCGCTACCAACAGGCCGGCGGACTGAGCCTGGTGGAAGACGGCCAGGCCAGCCTCTACCCGATCGCCGCGGAAACCCCGGACGGCGGGCAACCCATCCAGCGCCTGCTGCTGGCCTGCAAGGCCTACGACGCGGAGGAAGCCGCCTCCAGCGTGGCCCATCGCCTGGCCGGCAACGCCGAACTGCTGTTGCTGCAGAACGGCCTGGGCAGCCAGCAGGCGGTCGCCGCCCGCCTGCCGCGCAGCCGCTGCCTGTTCGCCTCCAGCACCGAAGGCGCGTTCCGCGATGGCGATTTCCGCGTGGTCTTCGCCGGCCGGGGGCACACCTGGCTCGGCGATCCGCGCGACACAAGCGCCCCCGCCTGGCTGGCGCAGCTGTCCCAGGCCGGGATCCCGCACAGCTGGAGCGACGACATCCTCGAACGGCTGTGGCGCAAGCTGGCCCTGAACTGCGCGATCAACCCGCTGACCGTCCTCCACGATTGCCGCAACGGCGGCCTGCGGCAGCACCCGGAAGAGATCGCCGCGCTTTGCGACGAACTCGGCCAGTTGCTCCACGCCAGCGGCTACGACGCCGCCGCCAGGAGCCTGCTGGAGGATGTCCGGGCGGTGATCGACGCCACCGCGGCCAACTATTCCTCGATGCATCAGGACGTCACCCGCGGCCGGCGCACGGAAATCGGCTACCTGCTCGGCTACGCCTGCCAGCACGGGCAGCGCCTGGGACTACCGCTGCCGCGCCTGGGAACCTTGCTCGCCCGCCTCCAGGCCCATCTGCGCCAGCGCGGTTTGCCCGACCGCTAAAGCGCGTTACCCTGCCCGCCATTCCTTTTCGCCGCGGACCGCCAGAGCCCATGAACCTGCGCCAGCGCCTCGACAACCTGCCCGTAGGGCAGAAACTGCTCGCCGCCCTGCTGATCCTGCTGGCTACCGTGCTGCTGGTGGCCAACCTGGCGTTCATCAGCGCCGCCTACTGGATTTCCCAGGAGAGCGTCGCCCCCCAGGCGATGCAGACCATCGGCCGGCTGATCGCCAACCCGGCGCTAAGCCAGCCGGCACTCAGTTCGCCGCAGACCGCCGAGGTCCTGCTGCGCCAGCTCAACGATTACCAGCCGTTGCGCGCCGCGGCCCTGTACGACAGCAATGGGCTGATGCTGGCCGACCTGCAACGCGGCGACACCCTCAAGCTGCCGGCCCGCCTGGACCGCCTGGAGCACTGGAGGCGCGGCGAGTACCGCCTCAATGCGCTGATCGAACTGCCCCAGGAAAACGCCCGCCCCGGCTACCTGCTGCTGGTGGCCAGCGGTGAACTGCCAAGCGCGTTCTACACCGGAACCCTCACCGCCAGCCTGGCGATCCTCGGCGTCAGCGTGCTGCTCTGGCTGCTGGTGGCGCAGCAGATACGCCGCCTGATCACCCGGCCGATCCGCGATCTCGAGGAACTGTCGCGGCAGGTCACCCGCGAGGAGAACTACGCCCTCCGCGCCCAGCGCGGCAACGGCGACGAGATCGGCCGCCTGGCCGACGCGTTCAACACCATGCTGACCCGCATCGAGGCCCGCGAGCAGCAGCTCAAGCGCGCCCGCGACGATGCCCAGGAAGCGGTCGAGCAGGCCCAGAGCCTGGCCGAGGAAACCCGCCGCTCGAACCGCAAGCTGGAGCTGGAAGTGCAGGTGCGCAGCAAGATCGAGAAGAAGCTCACCGGTTTCCAGCACTACCTCAACAGCATCATCGACTCCATGCCTTCGGCGCTGATCGCGGTGGACGAGCAACTCTACGTCACGCAGTGGAACCAGGAGGCCAGCCAGCTTTCCGGCACCAGCCTGGACGATGCGGTCAACCAGCCGGTGTTCCTCGCCTTTCCCTCGCTCAAGCCGTTCCTTCCGCAGCTCACCCGGGCTGCCGAGAAGCACAGCGTGGAGCGTGTCGAACGGGTCACCTGGGCGCTGATCGACACGCCACGCCACTACGCCCTGACCTTCTACCCGCTGATGGGCGGCACCGGCCGCGGCGCGGTGATCCGCATCGACGACATCACCCAGCGGCTGAGCCTGGAAGAAGTGATGGTGCAATCGGAGAAGATGCTCTCGGTCGGCAGCCTCGCCGCCGGCATGGCCCACGAGATCAACAACCCGCTCGGCGCGATCCTGCACAACGTGCAGAACATCAAGCGGCGCCTGTCCCCGGAGCTGGCGAAGAACGTCGAGCTGGCGGCCGAGGTCGGAGTGCCGCTGGAAGACATCAATCACTACCTCGACGGCCGCGACATCCCGCGCCTGCTGGAAGGCATCCAGCACGCCGGCTCGCGGGCAGCGAAGATCGTCACCCACATGCTCGCCTTCAGCCGCCGCAGCCACCGGCAGATGACCGCTTGCGAACTGCCCGCACTGCTCGAACAGGCGGTGGAAATCGCCGGTAACGACTTCGACCTGGCCGAAGGCTTCGACTTCAAGTCGTTGCAGATCGTCCACGAGTTCGACCCCAACCTCGGCCCGGTGCCGGTGATCGCCAACGAGGTCGAGCAGGTCCTGCTCAACCTGCTGAAGAACGCCGCCCAGGCCATCCACCAGCGCGACGACGAAGAGGAAGGCGAACAGGGCCGGATCGTCCTGCGCACGCGCCTGACGCCGCCCTGGGCGGAAGTCCAGGTGGAAGACAACGGCAGCGGCATGCCCGAACTGGTGCGCAAGCGTATCTTCGAGCCGTTCTTCACCACCAAGGAAGTCGGCCAGGGCACCGGTCTCGGCCTGTCCGTCTCGTATTTCATCATCACCAACAATCACAAGGGCCAGATGGAAGTACGCTCGGAACTGGGCCGCGGCACCTGCTTCAGCATCCGCCTGCCGCTGGAAAGCTCCGAAGCGGTCGCCCCGGCACAAGCCAAGGCCCTGCCGCCCGCTCTGCCGCAACCCGGTAGCAGCCTGCGGCGGGGCGACGAAGAGGAAGGTTGAAACCATGGGCAATCGTTTGTCGAAGATCTACACCCGTACCGGCGACCGCGGCGAGACCGGCCTGGCCGGCGGACGCCGGGTGCCCAAGAGCCATCCACGCATCGAGGCGATCGGCGCGGTGGACGAATTGAACAGCCAGTTGGGCCTGCTCCTTGCCGAGCTGCTGGAAGCGCGTGGCGCACATCCCGGCCTGGAGGAGATCGTCCAGGCGCTGGCGCCGGTGCAACACCGCCTGTTCGACCTCGGCGGGGAGCTGGCGATGCCGGAGTATCGGGCCCTGGACGAGACGGAAGTGGCACGCCTGGAAAGCTGCATCGACCGCTGGAACGACGAGCTGGGCCCGCTGAAGAATTTCATCCTCCCCGGCGGTTCCCGCCCGGTCGCCCAGGCCCATGTCTGCCGCAGCCTGGCGCGCAGTGCCGAACGGCGCTGCCAGGCGCTGGACCAGGAGGAAACGCTGGAGGGCGTCGGCCTGCGCTACCTGAACCGGCTCTCCGACCTGCTGTTCGTCGCCGCCCGCGCCATCGCCCGGCGCCAGGGCGTGGCGGAGATTCTCTGGGAGGCGGCGGCAAAACCGGACTGACGGCGAGCGAGGGCTCGGCATCGAGACGAAAAAAAGGAGGCCGAAGCCTCCTTTTTTCTTCATTCCACCGTCAAAGGCCGCCCGGCCAGAACGCACGGATACCCGCCACGCCCTGGGCTCCATGCTCCCAAGCCTGCTCGGCTTGCTGCGGACCGAGGCCACCCAGCAGGTAGACCGGCTGGTTGAAGCCGGCGATCAGTTCGGCGGCCTTGTCCCAACCCAGCGCCGGCTCGCCGGGATGGCTCTCGGTCGGCTGTACCGGCGAAAGGGTGACGAACTCCACTCCCATCGAGGCAGCCAGGGCCAGTTCCTCCGCGTCGTGGCAGGAGGCGGCCAGCAGGCGCCCTTCGGGGAACGGCCGACCGGCGCTGGCGTATTTGCGCAGTTGAGCGGAGGTCAGGTGCCAACCGGCAGCCGGGAAGTCGCCCAGCCACTCCAGCGGGCCTTTCAGCATCAGTTGCGCCTTGCCGGCGCAGAGTCCCTGGATATCGATGGCGAGATCGCGGTATTCGGGACTGAACATGTTCGGCGCGCGCAACTGGATCAGGCGGATGCCCGCCTCCACCGCCTTGCGTACGCCGCTGATCAGCTCGCCCGGCTCCAATCCGTCCGGGGTGATCAGGTAGTGCGCCGGCAGGCGCGCGGCCTGGACGATCGGCGCGTTGGCGGCGGGGAACTCGTAGTCGGCCAGCTCGCGCGGCTCCACCCAGGCCAGCGG
The DNA here is from genome assembly GCF_052044465.1 of Pseudomonas sp. 22490. Taxonomy (NCBI): domain Bacteria; kingdom Pseudomonadati; phylum Pseudomonadota; class Gammaproteobacteria; order Pseudomonadales; family Pseudomonadaceae; genus Pseudomonas; species Pseudomonas sp. 22490. Next base: position 92,706 of record NZ_JBQENS010000005.1, read on the forward strand.
TTGGCCCTCGGCGCCGTGGGCTTCGCCGGAAAACCCGTCGACCTCCCAGACATCGAGCAGGACGTGCTTGTCGGCATAGTCGTGCCGGACCTGGATCAGCGGCCGGGCCCGCTCGACACGGATGCCCAGTTCCTCTTCCAGCTCACGGGCCAACGCCGCGCGCACCGGCTCGCCGTCCTCCACCTTGCCCCCGGGAAACTCCCACAGGCCGCCCTGGTGCTTGTCTTCCGGCCGCCGGGCGATCAGCACCCGGCCATCGGAGCCACGAATCACGGCCGCGGCGACATGTACTCGTTTCACGGATCATCTCCTCGCTACTGCCGTCACGCACCGCCGGAAGCGGCGGACGGCCATCAACTACCGGCCTGCTCGCGCAATGCCGCGTCGTACCAGGCGCGGAACGCAGGCCACTGATAAATCGTCTCGACATAGGTCCGGGCGATATCCGGCAACTCCACCGCATAACTGCGGAAACGCGCCGCCACCGGTGCGTAGAACGCATCCGCCAGGCTGGCGTGGCCGAACAGGAACGGACCGTCCTGGCCGAAGCGCCGCCGGCAATCCGCCCAGGCTTCGCAGATACGTTGAATATCCTGTCGTGTCGCCTCGGACAATTCCACCAATGGCTGCTGGCGCCGCAGGTCCATCGGCAGCTCGCCGCGCAACGCGGCGAAACCGCTGTGCATTTCCGCGCAAACCGAACGGGCCAGCGCCCGCGCCGCCTCGCCGCGCGGCCACAGGTGGGCCTCGGGGAAGCGCTCGGCGAGGTACTCGGCGATGGCCAGGGAATCCCAGATGTCGCCATCCTCGCTTTTCAGCAAGGGCACCTTGCCGGTCGGCGAATATTGCAGGATCCGCTCCCGGGTATCGGGCCGCCCCAGCGGGACGAGGATCTCGTCGAACGCCGCCCCGCTCATGCGCAGGGCCAGCCAGCCCCGCAGCGACCAGGACGAGTCATTGCGATTGCCAATCACGATGGTCAGGGCCATGCGCCTCTCCTCTTCGGCCGCCCGACGCGGACGGCCATGCACCAGAGAACTTAAGAGGCGCACGGACCGATGGCAAATTCCCGATTTTCATCCATCGATGAAGGATCGGAATGCCTGGCTTCAGGTGCGGTACTCTGCGTTGATCTTCACGTATTCGTGGGACAGGTCGGTGGTCCAGATGGTCTCGCTGCAGGTGCCGCGTCCCAGTTCGATGCGGATGCCGATCTCGGCCTGGGCCATCACCGCCGCGCCCTGTTCCTCGGTGTAACTGGCCGCCCGGCCGCCACGGCTGGCGATACAGACGTCGCCAAGGAACACGTCGATCTTGCTCACGTCCAGATTGGCCACGCCGGCACGTCCGACCGCGGCGAGAATGCGTCCCCAGTTCGGGTCGGAGGCGAACAGCGCGGTCTTGATCAGCGGCGAGTGGGCCACGGCATAGCCGACATCCAGGCACTCCTGGTGGGTGGCGCCGCCGTTGACCTGAACAGTGACGAACTTGGTCGCGCCCTCGCCGTCGCGAACGATGGCCTGGGCCAGCTCCATGGAAACCTCCAGTACCGCTTGCTTCAACGCGGCGAACAGCGCGCCGCTGGCCTGGGTGACTTCCGGCAGCGCCGCGCGACCGGTGGCGATCAGCATGCAGCAGTCGTTGGTGGAGGTATCGCCGTCGATGGTGATGCGGTTGAAGGACTTGTTGGCGGCGTCGCGCAACAGATCCTGCAGCACGCCCTGGGCGACCTTGGCGTCGGTGGCGATATAACCGAGCATGGTCGCCATGTTCGGCTTGATCATCCCGGCGCCCTTGCTGATCCCGGTGACGGTCACGGTCACGCCATCGTGCACGAACTGGCGGCTGGCGCCCTTGGGCAGGGTATCGGTGGTCATGATCCCCGCGGCAGCTTCGGCCCAGCGGTCCTCGGCCAGGTCGGCCAGGGCCGCAGGCAACGCCGCCTCGATCTTGGCCACCGGCAGGGGCTCGCCGATCACCCCGGTGGAATATGGCAGCACCGAAGTCTCGGCGACCCCGGCCAGTTCGGCGAGCTTGGCGCAGGTTTGCGCGGCGGCGGCGAGGCCGGCCTCGTCGGTACCGGCGTTGGCGTTGCCGGTATTGGTCAGCAGGTAGCGCACCTCACCGAGGAAACGCTGTTTGGCCAGGGTCACCGGCGCGGCACAGAACGCGTTCAGGGTGAACACCCCGGCCACGCTGGAGCCTTCGGCGCAGCGCATGACCACCACGTCTTTGCGCCCCGGTCGCTTGATGCCGGCGGAAGCGATGCCGAGTTCGAAACCGGGGACCGGGTGCAGGGTGGACAGGGGGCCAAGACCGACAGCCATGGGAACGCGCTCCTTTACCAAACAGTGGACTCGATACCGTCTGCGACGGCGTGACGGAAAACGCATCGGCGCCGGGCTGGCGCCAATTCGAACAAACGCCGCGAGCGGCAGGACCGGTCGCGGCGTTGGTGAACCAGGCGGGAAGCTTAGTCCAGCTGCCCGTGGCAGTGCTTGTATTTCTTGCCGGAACCGCACGGGCAAGGCTCGTTGCGGCCGATCTTCTGCTCGTTGCGCACAGGCTCGAGCGGCACGACCGGAGCCGGGCCCTCGGGAAGCTCTTCTTCCTCGCCGGCCACGGCCTGCTCCATCGAGGGAGCCTCGGCGTGCTGGAACTGCATGCGCTTGGCCAGTTCCTCGGCCTCGCGACGCAGGCGGGCCTCCTCTTCGGCCGGGTCTTCGCGACGGACCTGGACGTGGGACAGCACGCGGATGGTGTCGCGTTTGATCGAGTCCAGCAGCTCCTGGAACAGGGTGAAGGACTCGCGCTTGTATTCCTGCTTCGGATTCTTCTGCGCGTAGCCACGCAGGTGGATGCCGTGCCGCAGGTGGTCCATGGTCGACAGGTGGTCCTTCCACAGGTCGTCCAGCACCCGCAGCAGCATCTGCTTCTCGAAGGCGCGCAGGGCTTCGGCGCCGGCCAGCTCTTCCTTCTCGTAGTAGGCGGCGACGATCTGCTCGAGGATCTTGCTACGCAGGGTTTCCTCGTACAGCTTGTCGTCTTCGTCCAGCCACTGCTGGATCGGCAGGCGCACGGCGAAGTCGCTGTACAGCGCAGCCTCCAGGCCTTCGATGTCCCACTGCTCGGGCAGCGACTGCGGCGGAATGTGCTGGTTGATGGTGGCGCTGAGGGTTTCCTCGCGGAATTCCTTGATGGTCTCGCCCACGTCCTCTGCCGACAGCAGGGTATTGCGCATGTGGTAGATCACCTTGCGCTGCTCGTTGGCTACGTCATCGAATTCCAGCAGTTGCTTGCGGATGTCGAAGTTGCGCCCTTCGACCTTGCGCTGGGCCTTCTCGATGGCGTTGGTCACCATGCGGTGCTCGATCGCCTCGCCGGACTGCATGCCCAGCGCCTTCATGAAGTTCTTCACCCGGTCGGAGGCGAAGATCCGCATCAGGTTGTCTTCCAGCGACAGGTAGAAGCGGCTGGAACCCGGGTCGCCCTGACGACCGGCACGGCCGCGCAACTGGTTGTCGATCCGGCGGGATTCGTGGCGCTCGGAGGCGATCACGTGCAGGCCGCCCGCCTCGATCACCTGCTGGTGGCGCTTCTGCCATTCGGCCTTGATCTGGGCGATCTGCTCCTCGGTGGGGTTCTCCAGGGCCGCGACTTCGACTTCCCAGTTGCCGCCGAGGAGGATGTCGGTACCGCGGCCGGCCATGTTGGTGGCGATGGTCACCGAACCGGGCGCGCCAGCCTGGGCGATGATCTCGGCTTCCTTCTCGTGGTACTTGGCGTTGAGCACCTTGTGCTCGATGCCTGCCTCTTGCAACAGCTTGGAAACGTACTCGGAACTCTCGATCGACGCGGTGCCGACCAGGATCGGCCGGCCGAGGGCCTGGCACTGCTTGATGTCGGTGATGATCGCCGCGTACTTCTCTTCCTGGGTCAGGTAGACCAGGTCGTTGAAGTCCTTGCGCGCGATCGGCCGGTGGGTCGGGATCACCACCACGTCGAGACCGTAGATCTGGCGGAACTCGAAGGCCTCGGTATCGGCGGTGCCGGTCATGCCGGCCAGCTTGTTGTACAGGCGGAAATAGTTCTGGAAGGTGGTGGAGGCCAGGGTCTGGCTCTCGGCCTGGATCGGCAGGCCTTCCTTCGCCTCGATGGCCTGGTGCAAGCCCTCGGACAGGCGACGGCCAGGCATGGTGCGGCCGGTGTGCTCGTCGATCAGGAGGATCTGGTCGCCCTGGACGATGTACTCGACGTTGCGGTGGAACAGGGTGTGCGCGCGCAGCGCTGCGTAAACGTGGGTCAGCAGGCTCAGGTTGTGCGCCGAGTAGAGGCTCTCGCCTTCTCCGAGCAGGCCGTTCTGGCTCAGCAGGTCCTCGATGAACTGGTGGCCCTGCTCGTTGAGTTCGACCTGGCGGGTCTTCTCGTCGATGCTGTAGTGGCCTTCCTCGGTCGGCTTGCCCTCGACCTCTTCGACCTGGCGCTTGAGACGCGGGATCAGCTTGTTGATCTTGATGTACAGCTCGGAGCTGTCTTCGGCCTGGCCGGAGATGATCAGCGGGGTACGCGCCTCGTCGATGAGGATCGAGTCCACTTCGTCGACCACGGCGAAGTTCAGCTCGCGCTGGAACTTGTCGTCCAGGCTGAAGGCCATGTTGTCGCGCAGGTAATCGAAGCCGAATTCGTTGTTGGTGCCGTAGGTGATGTCGGCGGCGTAGGCGGCGCGCTTGTCTTCCGGCGGCTGGAAGGGAGTGACCACGCCGACGCTGAGGCCGAGGAACTCGTACAGCGGGCGCATCCAGTTGGCGTCGCGGCGCGCCAGGTAGTCGTTCACCGTGACCACGTGCACGCCCTTGCCGGACAGCGCGTTGAGGTAGACCGGCAGGGTGCCCACCAGGGTCTTGCCCTCGCCGGTACGCATTTCGGCGATCTTGCCGTCGTGCAGGGTCATGCCACCGATCAGCTGGACGTCGAAGTGGCGCATGCCCATCACCCGCTTGCCAGCCTCGCGAACCACGGCGAAGGCCTCGGGCAGCAATTGGTCGAGCGTTTCGCCCTTGGCGTAGCGCTGCTGGAATTCAGCCGTTTTCGCCTTCAACTGCTCGTCGGAGAGCGCCACCATCTGGGGCTCGAGCGCATTGATGGCCTGTACAGCCTTGGCCATGCGCTTTACATCACGCTCGTTCTTGCTTCCAAAGAGTTTCTTCAACAAAGGCGCAAACATATCGACTTGGTCATCCACACGTGGGGAATGGAAGGCTCACCCATCCGGCGGCCCGTGCCGATCAACGGCATGAAAGGGAACATTCTACCCGGAAACGGGTATGAGAAAAGTACAGCAGATCAATGCGCGTCGCTCACTCGGAAACAGACGCGCGTGCGATGAAGCTTTGCGGATTCATTACCCGGCCATCCTTCATCACTTCGAAATGTACGTGGTAGCCGGTGGAGCGTCCGGTGCTGCCGACCTTGGCCAGCACCTGGCCGCGCTTGACCAGGTCACCGACCTCGACCAGGTTCTTCTGGTTATGGGCATACAACGTGGTGTAGCCATCGGCGTGCCCGACCTCGACCACGTTGCCATAGCCGTTCTTGCGCCCGGACCAGGTCACCACCCCCGCCGCCACGGCCACCACGTCGCTGCCAGCCGGCGCGGCGAAGTCGATGCCCTTGTGCATGCTCAGGCGGCCGCTCACCGGATTGACCCGGCGCCCGAACGGCGAGGAGATGTAGCCCTGGCGCACCGGCTGGCCGGCCAGGTAGGTCGACTGGCTGATGTGCTTGTCGGCGAGCAGTTGCTCCAGCACCTCGAGCTGCTGCTCGCGGGTATCCAGGCGTGCCGCCAGTTCGTCCAGCGTCGCCATGAACGACGGCGGGGCATAGGCGCTGCCCTCCAGCGGTTCGTCGACGCCACCCTGGCCGACGCTCAGGGAGAAGTCGAACTCGTCGGGGTCGACGTCGGCCAGCTCGGTGAGACGTTCGCCGAGGGCATCCAGCCGAACCAGGCGCGCCTGCAGTTCGCCGAGATGCACGCTCAGTGCGTCCATCTGCCGCTGCGCGTCCTCGCGGGCGCTGCTGATCTCGGCGCTCTGCGCCTGCAGCGCGGCATCGACTTCGATGCCGGCCACCGGAGCCGGCGCGCGGAACAGCCAGGCGCCCATGAAGCCCCCGGCCAACAGGCTGGCACCGACCACGCAGGCCCCGGCCAGCATCAGCAACCGCGGCTGCAGATGGACGGAGCGAGCGGCCCCATGGTGCCGGCTCAGAAAAATGATGTGCATGACTTATCCTTCATACGGGCCGGCAGTAGCGAAACGCTTTCTGCTACCATTCCGACTCAGTAACCCCCAGGCTTCCCGCCATGTCTTTTCGTCCCTTGCCCGCCCAGGCATCGACCCAGTTGCTGCGCCAGGCCAGGCCGCTGCAGATGCTGTTCGCCGAAGCCCAGCGCATCTGCCGCCTGCAGCAACTGCTGGAAAGCCAGTTGCAACCGGCGGCGCGCCCGTACTGCCATGTGGCTTCGTGGCGCGGCGGTTGCCTGCTGCTGATCGTCACCGATGGCCACTGGGCCACACGCCTGCGCTATCAGCAGCGGCGCCTGCAGCGGCAGCTGCAGGCTTTCGAAGAATTCGCGAACTTAGCGAAAATCCTTTTCAAGGTGCAACCCACCACGTCCACACAACGTGCGGCACGTCGCAGCTTGACCCTGTCTGCCGTCGCGGCGGAAAACCTTCGCGAATCCGCCGAGATCGTCGGCAATCCACGCCTGCGGGAAGCGCTCGAGCGGTTGGCAAGCCGCGCCGAGAAAAGCCGGCAAGAATAAATCCCGAAATAAAAAGAGGCCACCCTGAGGTGGCCTCCAAATATGGAAAGGAGAGTTTTCCTACACTGCCGCCGCCGGGCGCATATAGGAAATAGGCGCGGTACGCGCGTCTTCGAAGGTCACCACTTCCCAAGCATCCTTGTCTGCGATCAACGTACGCAGCAGTTGGTTGTTCAGGGCATGGCCGGACTTGAAGCCACGGAACTCGCCGATAAGACTGTTGCCGAGCAGATACAGGTCGCCGATGGCATCCAGGATCTTGTGCTTGACGAACTCGTCCTCGTAACGCAGGCCGTCTTCGTTGAGCACGCGGTTCTCGTCGACCACGATCGCGTTCTCCACGCTACCGCCGAGTGCCAGGTTCTGCGAACGCAGGTACTCGATGTCGCGCATGAACCCGAAGGTACGGGCGCGGCTGACCTCCTTGACGAAGGAAGTACTGGAGAAATCGACCGAGGCCTGCTGGGTGCGACCACGGAAGACCGGATGATCGAAATCGATCTCGAAGCTGACCTTGAAGCCGTCGAACGGAACGAAGACGGCGCGCTTGTCGCCCTCTTCCACGCTGACTTCGCGCTTGATGCGGATGAACTTCTTGGCAGCTTCCTGCTCTTGCAATCCGGCGGACTGGATCAGGAATACGAACGGACCAGCGCTGCCATCCATGATCGGCACTTCCGAAGCGGACAGCTCGACGTAGGCGTTGTCGATGCCCAGGCCGGCCATGGCCGAGAGCAGGTGCTCCACCGTATCCACTTTGACGTCACCCTTGACCAGGGTGGTCGACATGGTGGTTTCGCCGACGTTCTCGGCCCGGGCCGGGATTTCCACGACCGGATCCAGGTCGGTGCGGCAGAACACGATACCGGTGTCCACCGGCGCCGGTTTCAGGGTCAGGTAAACCTTTTCCCCCGAGTGCAGACCGACGCCAGTAGCCCGGATGATGTTCTTCAAGGTGCGTTGTTTGATCATGGCTTTGGCCGCTTAAGCGCTGACTGCGAACTGTTTTCAACAATGGCCGGCGATGATAGCAGAACCGGCCTTTGCTGAACACCAATCACATCTCTACTCCTGATTAATTACTTCAATCGGCCTGACGACGCAGGAACGCCGGGATATCCAGGTAATCCAGGTCATCCTGCGGGTTCAGCTTGGCCGCGGTCGCCGCGCTGCCGTGAGACTGGTTGCGCATCACGGTAGGACGGTCGAGGTCGCGGTAGTTCACCGACTGCTGCTCGCGCTGGGCCGGAGCGGCTGCCTGGGCTGCACTGCCCTGCACGGTGTTGTCGACGACCTTCACCGGTTTCTCCAGGCGCGCGCCCAGGCCGGTGGCGACTACGGTGACGTGCAGCTCATCGCGCATGTCCGCGTCGATCACGGTGCCCACCTTCACAGTGGCGTGCTCGGAAGCGAACTGTTCGATGATGTTGCCGACATCGGAGTACTCGCCCAGGGACAGGTCCGGACCCGCAGTGATGTTCACCAGGATGCCGCGCGCGCCCTGCAGGTTGACGTCTTCCAGCAGCGGGTTGCGGATTGCCGCCTCGGTGGCCTCGCGGGCACGGTTCGGACCGCTGGCGCAGCCGGTACCCATCATCGCCATGCCCATTTCGCTCATGACGGTCTTCACGTCGGCGAAGTCGACGTTGATCATGCCCGGACGCTTGATGATGTCGGAGATACCGCGCACGGCACCGGCCAGCACGTCATCGGCCTTGGCAAAGGCGGCCAGCAGGCTGGCGTCCTTGCCGAGGATGGTCAGCAGCTTCTCGTTCGGGATGGTGATCAGCGAATCGACGCTCTCGGCCAGCGCGCGGATGCCCTCGTCGGCGATCTGCATGCGCTTGCGACCTTCGAACGGGAACGGGCGGGTCACCACCGCGACGGTGAGGATGCCCATTTCCTTCGCCACTTCGGCGATGATCGGCGCGGCGCCGGTACCGGTGCCGCCACCCATGCCGGTGGTGATGAAGACCATGTCGGCGCCTTCCAGCACTTCGGAAATGCGCTCGCGATCTTCCAGAGCCGCCTGACGACCGACTTCCGGATTGGCGCCGGCACCCAGCCCCTTGGTGACGCCCGGGCCGAGTTGCAGAACGGTGCGCGCCGCGATGTTCTTCAGCGCTTGTGCGTCGGTGTTGGCGCAGATGAACTCGACGCCCTCGACGTTGTTCTTGGCCATGTGATTGACGGCGTTGCCGCCACCACCACCTACACCGATCACTTTTATGACGGCGGTTTGTGCGATGTTATCGACCAGTTCAAACATTTCCCCTCTCCTTCCTTTCTAGTTTTGTCGCCTACTGTTACCGCGTTGAATCAGAAATTGCCCTGGACCCAGCGTTTGAGCCGCTCCAGGACAGGTGCCTTGGGTTCGTCGCTGCTGTAGCTGCTGCCTGACACAGACATCGACATGCCATCGGACTGCTTCTGCAGTCCGTACATCAGCAGGCCGACGCCCGTCGAATAGATCGGGTTGCGCACCACGTCGGTGAGGCCCTTCACGCTATACGGCACGCCGAGGCGTACCGGCATGTGGAAGATTTCCTCGGCCAGCTCGACCGCGCCTTCCATCTTCGAGGTGCCGCCGGTGAGGACGATCCCTGCCGGGATCAGGTCCTCGTAGCCGCTGCGGCGCAGCTCGGCCTGGACCAGGGTGAACAGCTCGTCGTAACGAGGCTCGACCACTTCGGCCAGGGCCTGGCGCGACAGTTCGCGCGGCGGCCGGTCGCCGACGCTGGGCACCTTGATGGTCTCGCCGGCACCGGCCAGCTTGGCCAGGGCGCAGGCGTAGCGGATCTTGATCTCTTCCGCGTACTGGGTCGGCGTACGCAGGGCCATGGCGATGTCATTGGTGACCTGGTCGCCGGCGATCGGGATCACCGCGGTATGGCGGATCGCGCCTTCGGTGAAGATCGCGATATCGGTGGTGCCGCCGCCGATATCCACCAGGCACACGCCCAGTTCCTTCTCGTCCTCGGTCAGCACCGAATAGGCCGAGGCCAACTGCTCGAGGATGATGTCGTCGACCTCGAGGCCGCAGCGGCGCACGCACTTCTCGATGTTCTGCGAAGCATTCACCGCGCAGGTCACCACGTGCACCTTGGCTTCCAGGCGCACCCCGGACATGCCCAGCGGCTCGCGCACGCCTTCCTGGTTATCGATCACGTAATCCTGGGCCAGGGTATGCAGCACCCGCTGGTCCGCCGGGATCGCCACCGCCTGGGCGGCATCCAGTACCCGTTCGATATCCGCCGGGTTCACCTCGCGATCGCGGATCGCCACGATGCCGTGGGAATTGAGGCTGCGGATGTGGTTGCCGGCGATGCCGACGAACGCCGAGTGGATACGGCAACCGGCCATCTGCTGGGCCTCGTCGATGGCGCGCTGGATCGACTGCACGGTGGACTCGATGTTCACCACCACGCCCTTCTTCAGGCCGCGGGACGGATGAGTACCGATGCCAACGACCTCCAGCTGGCCATCGGCCGTCACCTCGCCCACCAGCGCCACCACCTTGGAGGTACCGATGTCGAGGCCGACGATCATCTTGCCGCTCTGCACGCTTGCCATGGTTATTACTGTCTCCTCAACTCACTGCACGGCGCTGGCCGTGGCCACCGTCGCGGGCGTGACCGGCTCGCGCCACGCAACGGCGAGGCCGTTGGGGTAACGCAGGTCGATCCGCGCAATGTTCGAAATCTGATCTTTGAGTGCCTTGTCGTAGATGCTTACGAAGCGGCGAATTTTGTCTACCACGTGGTCGCGCCCGATCTGGATCTCGACGCCCTGGGCCGTGGTCAGCGCCCAACCGCCGCGATCGCTCATTTCCAGGCGGGCGATGGAGAACCCGAGGGGACGCAGCAACTGGCTGAGCAACTGGTATTGCTGCATCACCTGCTGTTGCGCCCGCTGTGGACCATGCAAGCGGGGCAGATGTTCATAATTCGCCAGCTCCTTTGGCGTAAAAGCCTGTCCCTGGTTGTTCAGCAGCGCTTCGTCGCCCCACCGCGCGATCGGCAGTTGCTCGTCCAGGCGGATCACCACTTGGTCCGGCCACACCCGGCGCACCTCGGCGTGGGCGATCCAGGGCATCTGTTCCAGTTGCCCGCGCATGCCCGCCAGGTCGATGGTGAAGAAGCTCGCCGCCAGGTACGGGGAGATCCGCTGCTGCACCGCGCGCTGGCTGATGTAGCTGAGGTCGCCCTCGACACTGACCTTGGCGATCGGCCGGTCGGCGTACGGCAGGATGTACTCGGCGCCGCGATAGGCGCCATAGCCGAGAACGGCCAGCAACAGCGGCCAGGCCAGGTACTTGAGGAAACTGAAGTCGGCTTTCGGCAGGCGCACGCTCAGCGGTTCCTTGGCCACCAGACGGCTGGCGCCGCGCGGCATCGGCTTGCGCGGAGCGCGGCCGAGTCCACCGGGTTGCTGATGACGGAGCAGTACGCCATTCATGGCTTATCCCCTCGCCTCGCGGCTATCGGCCAGGATCGCCAGCACCAGTTGCTGGAAATCCAGGCCGGCGGCCCGCGCGGCCATAGGCACCAGGCTGTGGTCGGTCATGCCCGGTGCGGTGTTGACTTCAAGCAGCCAGAAACGCCCTTCGGCGTCCTGCATCACGTCCGCCCGCCCCCAGCCCTGGATGCCCAGGGCGTCGCAGGCGCGCGCGGTGAGTTCCTTCAGCTCGCGTTCCTTGGCCTCGTCGAGACCGCAGGGCACCTGGTAGCGGGTATCGCTGGCCAGGTACTTGGCGTCGTAGTCGTAGAAGGTGTGCGGCGTGCCCAGGCGGATCGCCGGCAGCACCTGCCCGCGCAAGGTCGCCACGGTGAATTCCGGGCCGCTGATCCACTGCTCGACCAGCACCTGCGAGTCGTAGCGGGCCGCTTCGCGCCACGCCGCGATCAATTCGTCGAGCCCGCCGACCTTGGCCATGCCGATGCTCGAGCCTTCGTGAGCCGGCTTGACGATCAGCGGGAAACCCAGTCGCTGCGCCGCTTCGCGGCAGTCATCCTCGCTGGCCAGCACCGCGTAGTCCGGGGTCGGCAGGCCGAGGCTGAGCCAGACCCGCTTGGTCCGCAGCTTGTCCATCGCCAGCGCCGAGGCCAGCACGCCGCTGCCGGTGTAGGGAATGCCCGCGCACTCGAGCAGGCCCTGCATGCTGCCATCCTCGCCGCCACGACCGTGGAGAATGATGAAGGCACGGTCGATCTTCTCCTCGACCAGGCGTTGCAGCAGGTCTTCGCCGACATCGATGCCGAAGGCATCGACCCCGGCGGCCAGCAGGGATTGCAGGACCATCGCGCCGGACTTCAGCGACACCTCGCGCTCGGCGCTCTTGCCGCCGAACAGCACGGCGACACGGCCGAACGCCTTGGGATCCTGGGTGCCGTTCAGCAGGCTATCGAGGCAAAGGTTCATGCGCCCTTCCCTCCCTTGCCGGCGAACAGCGGGTTCTTGATCAGTTGCGGGGCCAGGCCGCCGACATCGCCAGCGCCCTGGCAAAGCAGGATGTCGCCAGCGCGCAGCAGCGGCTTGACCAGCGGCGCCAGGTCGGCGTCACGCTCGAAGTAGATCGGGTCAAGCTGGCCGCGCTGGCGGATGCTGTGGCACAGCTGGCGGCTGTCGGCTCCCGGGATCGGCTCTTCGCCGGCCGGATAGACCTCCATCAACAGCAGCACGTTGGCTTCGCCCAGCACCTGCACGAAGTCTTCGTACAGGTCGCGGGTACGGGTATAGCGATGCGGCTGGTAGACCATCACCAGGCGACGCTCCGGCCAACCGCCACGGATCGCCTTGATCACCGCGGCGACTTCGCGCGGATGGTGGCCGTAATCGTCCACCAGCATCACGCTGCCACCCTCGACCTGCAGCTCGCCGTAGACCTGGAAGCGCCGGCCTACGCCCTGGAAGCCGGACAGCCCCTGGACGATGGCTTCGTCGGAGATGCCCTCGTCGGTAGCGATGACGATGGTCGCCAGGGAATTCAGCACGTTGTGCAGGCCGGGCATGTTCACCGAGACGTCCAGCGGCTCGCGCTCCGGGCGCAACACGGTGAACCAGGTGCGCATGCCTTCCTGGCGGATGTTGATCGCGCGCACGTCGGCGTCTTCGCTGAGGCCGTAGGTCACGGTCGGGCGGGCGATCTGCGGGAGGATCTCACGCACAACCGGATCATCCACGCACATCACCGCCAGTCCGTAGAACGGCAGGTTGTGGAGGAACTCGACGAAGGTCTTCTTCAGCTTGTTGAAGTCGCCGCCGTAGGTCGCCATGTGGTCGGCGTCGATATTGGTGACCACCGCGACCATCGGTTGCAGGTGCAGGAAGCTGGCGTCGCTCTCGTCGGCCTCGGCCACCAGGTAGCGGCTGGCGCCGAGCTGGGCGTTGGTCCCGGCGGCGTTCAGCCGGCCGCCGATGACGAAGGTCGGGTCCAGGCCGCCGGCGGCGAACACCGAGGCGATCAGGCTGGTAGTGGTGGTCTTGCCGTGGGTGCCGGCTACCGCGATGCCGTGCCGGTAGCGCATCAGCTCGGCGAGCATCTCCGCACGCGGCACCACCGGAATCCGCCGTTCCAGGGCCGATGCCACTTCCGGGTTGGCCCGGTTGATGGCACTGGACACCACCAGCACGTCGGCGCCGTCGGCGTTTTCCGCCTGGTGGCCGATGAAGATCTGCGCGCCGAACTTCTCCAGGCGCTCGGTCACCGCCGAGGCCTTGAGGTCCGAGCCGGATACCTCGTAGCCGAGGTTCAGCAGCACTTCGGCGATCCCGCACATACCGGCGCCGCCGATGCCGACGAAATGGATGCGGCGGATACGGCGCATGGTCCGGGTGACGCCATTCGGTTCTTTAACCACGGGCCACCTCCAGGCAGGCATCGACCACCGTCCGGGTAGCCTCGGGTTTCGCCAGGCTGCGTGCCTGGTCTGCCATGGAGCGCAGGGTTTCGGGATGCATCAGGACCTCGGACAGCTGCGCGGCCAGTTCGGCCGCGCCGGTAGACTTTTGCGGCAGCAGGCGGCCGGCGCCGCTGCGTACCAGGAATTCGGCATTGCGGGTCTGGTGATCGTCGATCGCGTGAGGCAACGGCACCAGGAAGGCGGGCAATCCCGCCGCCGTCAGCTCGCTGACGGTCAGCGCGCCGGCGCGACAGATCACCAGGTCGGCCCAGGCATAGGCCGCGGCCATGTCGCTGATGAAGGGCGCGACGTCCGCTTCGACCGCCACTGTGCGATAACGCTCGGCGGTAATCTCGGCATGCTGACGACCGGCCTGATGGCGGATTGCCGGACGGATTTCCAGCGGCACCTGCGCCAGGGCCTCTGGCAACAGCTTGTTCAGCGGTTCCGCGCCAAGGCTGCCGCCGAGCACCAGCAGATTGACCCGACGGCCGGTCAGCGGCGCGCGGGCGTGCGCGTCGAGGAATAGCTCGCCGCGCACCGGATTGCCGGTGGTCAGACGCTTGTCACTGGCCGGGAAGGTATCCGGGAATGCCTCGCAGACGCGCCTGGCGATCGGCGCCAGGCTGCGGTTGGCGGTGCCGGCCACGGCGTTCTGCTCGTGGATCACCAGCGGCACGCCGTTGAGGCGCGCAGCCAGGCCGCCCGGGCCGGTGACATAGCCACCCAGGCCGAGCACGCAGACCGGCCTCAGCTGGCGGATCACCCGCAGCGCCTGGAACAGCGACTTGAGCAGCTCCAGCGGCGCCTTGACCAGCGACTTCAGGCCCTTGCCGCGCAGCCCGCTGACCTGGATCAGGTGCAACGGCAGGCCGGCCTTGGGTACCAGGTCATTCTCGATGCCGCGCGGCGTCCCCAGCCAGTGCACGGCATAGCCGCGCGCCTGGAACTCCCGCGCACAGGCGAGCGCCGGGAACACGTGTCCGCCGGTGCCACCCGCCATGATCAGGACATTACCTTTCATCGGCAAAGTCCTCTTCGTTGAACTCATATTCCTCGCTACCCAGGTGGGTTCGCCGTTCCCATTCGATGCGCAGCAACATCCCCAGACAGGCACAGCAGATCACCAGCGAACTGCCGCCGTAGCTGAGGAACGGCAGGGTCAGGCCCTTGGTCGGCAGCAGGCCGACGTTCACCCCGATGTTGATCAGGAACTGGCCGATCCAGAGGAAGGCCAGGCCGTAGGCCACGTAGGCGGAGAAGAACTGCTTGGCCTGCTCGGCCCAGATGCCGATGTACAGCGCGCGCAGGCTGACGAACACGAACAGGGCGACGGTCGCCAGGGCGCCGACGATGCCCAGCTCCTCTGCAAGCACGGCGAAGACGAAATCGGTGTGCGCCTCCGGCAGGTAGAACTGCTTCTGGATGCTGTTGCCCAGTCCCATGCCCAACCAGCCGCCGCGGCCGAAGGCGATCAGCGCCTGGCTCAACTGATAGCCGGCGCCGAACTGGTCGGCCCAGGGGTCGGTGAAGTTGGTCAGGCGTGCCATCCGGTAGGGCTGGGTCTGGATCAGCAGGACCACCGCGCCGACCGCCAGCAGCACCATCAGGCCGAAGCGGAACAGCCCCACCCCGCCGAGGAACAGCATGGCCGCGGCAGCGCCCATCATTACCACGGTGGCGCCGAAGTCCGGCTCGCGCAGCAGCAGGCCGGCCATCGGCAGCAACACCACGAAGGGCTTGAAGAAGCCCATCCAGCTTTCCCGGACCTCCTGCTGGCGGCGGATCAGGTAGCCGGCCATGAAGATCACCACGCAGACCTTGGCGATCTCCGAAGGCTGGATGTTGAACAGGCCGAAGCCGATCCAGCGCATCGAGCCGTTCACCTCGCGGCCGATACCGGGGGTGATCACCAGCACCAGCAGGCCGAAGGCGACCAGCAACAGCTTCCAGCCCCAACGCTGCCAGGTGGCCATCGGGACCATCATGGTCAGGCCGCAGGAAATCAGGCCGATCACCAGGTAGATCAGGTGACGGACGGAGAAGTACAGCGGGTTGCCCGACTGCGCCGCCGCCACCTCGGAAGAGGCGGAAGTCACCATCACCAGGCCGAGGCCGAGCAGCGCCAGGCAACCCGCCAGCAGCGGGAAGTCCAGGTCGATGCCGTGCCGGCTCAACAGCGGCGACGGGAAGGGGCGCAACACCGACAGCATCACGCTAGCTCCTCTACGGCTTTGGCGAACAGGCGTCCGCGTTCTTCGAAGTTCTTGAACATGTCCAGGCTCGCGCAGGCCGGCGACAACAGCACCGCATCGCCTTCGCGGGCCAGCTCGGCGGCCTGCCGGACTGCTTCGTCCAGCGTTGCGACGCGCACCAGCGGTACCGCGTTGCCCAGTGCCTGGGCAATCAGCTCGGCGTCACGGCCAAGCAGTACCACCGCCCGGCAGAAGCGCGCGACCGGCTCGCGCAGGTCATGGAAATCGGCGCCCTTGCCGTCTCCGCCGGCGAGCAGCACCAGCTTGCCGTCGATGTCGGCACCCAGCCCCTCGATCGCCGCCAGGGCGGCGCCGACGTTGGTGGCCTTGGAATCGTCGTAGTAGCTCACGCCCTGCCGCTCGCGTACCCACTGGCAGCGATGAGCCAGGCCGGAAAACGCCTTCAGCGCGCCGAGCATGGCGTCGAACGGCAGGCCGACCGCATGGCCCAGCGCCAGCGCGGCGAGCGCGTTGGAATAGTTGTGGGCGCCACGGATCTTCAGTTCGCCAACCGGCAGCAGCTTGTCGAACTGGAACGCCAGCCACTTCTGGCCGTCTTCCTCGATCAGGCCGAAAGCCTTGAAGTCCGGCTTGTTCAGGCCGAACGACCAGCACGGCACGGTATCGGCGATCAGCGGTCGGGTCAGGGCATCGGCGCGATTCACCACGACCTGGCGGGCACCGCGGAAGATCCGGTGCTTGGCCAGGTGGTAGTCAGCCATGCCGTCGTAGCGATCCATATGGTCTTCGCTGACGTTCAGCACGGTCGCCACCTCGGCGTTGAGGCGATCGCAGGTTTCCAGCTGGAAGCTCGACAGCTCCAACACGTACAGCTCGATGTCGTCGGCCAGCAGGTCGAGCGCCGGGGTGCCGAGGTTGCCGCCGACGGCGACACGCTTGTCCGCGGCCACCGCCATTTCGCCCACCAGGGTGGTCACGGTGCTCTTCGCGTTGGAACCGGTGATGGCGACGATCGGGGCCTTCGCCTCGCGGGCGAAGAGATCGATGTCACCGGAGATGCGCACGCCTTTCGCGGCGGCCTGTACCAGCGCGGGGGTGCGCAGCGACAAGCCGGGGCTGACGTAGAGTTCGCGGGCGGAGCAGAGGAACTCGGCGTCGAGTTCGCCGCAACGCACTTCCACCTGCGGATACTGGGCACGCAGGGTGGCCAGCTCCGGCGGGTTCTCTCGGGTATCGACCACGGCGAAAGGCAAGCCGCGGCGCGCCAGGTAGCGCACCAGGGACATGCCGCTCTTGCCGAGGCCGACAACGATGCGGAAGTGGTCGGAGGCGATCAGGCTCATGCTCTCTTCGTCCTCAACGCAGCTTCAAGGTGGCGAGGCCGATCAGCACCAGGATCACGGTGATGATCCAGAAGCGCACGATCACGCGCGGCTCCGGCCAGCCTTTCAGTTCGAAATGGTGATGGATCGGCGCCATGCGGAAGACGCGGCGTCCGGTCAGCTTGAAGGAAGCGACCTGGATCATCACCGAGAGGGTTTCCATGACGAACACCCCACCCATGATGAACAGCACGATTTCCTGGCGCACGATCACCGCGATGGTGCCCAGCGCGGCGCCCAGCGCCAACGCGCCGACGTCGCCCATGAAGACCTGCGCCGGATAGGTGTTGAACCAGAGGAAGCCGAGGCCGGCGCCGACCAGCGCGGCGCAGAACACGATCAGCTCGCCGGCGCCCGGTACGTTGGGAATCAACAGGTACTCGGCGAACTTCACGTTGCCCGACAGGTAGCAGAAGATGCCCAGCGCGCCGGCAACCATTACCGTCGGCATGATCGCCAGGCCGTCGAGACCGTCGGTGAGGTTCACTGCATTGCTCGAACCGACGATGACGAAGTAGGTCAGGACCACGAAGAAGATGCCCAACTGGATCTCGACGCTCTTCAGCATCGGCACGATCAGGGTGGTCTCGATCGGGGTTTCGGCAGTCATGTAGAGGAACACGGCGGCGCCGATGCCGAACACCGACTGCCAGAAGTACTTCCAGCGGCTCGGCAGGCCACGGGAGTTCTTCTCGATCACCTTGCGGTAGTCGTCCACCCAGCCGATGGCACCGAACAGCAGGGTAACGACCAGCACTACCCACACGTAGCGGTTGGAAAGATCCGCCCACAGCAGCGTGCTGATGGCTATGGCGGTAAGGATCAGGGCGCCGCCCATGGTCGGGGTGCCCTTCTTCGACAGGTGCGACTGCGGACCGTCGTTGCGCACGGCCTGGCCGATCTGGCGGATCTGCAAGGTACGGATCATCCAGGGCCCCAGCCACAGCGACAGCGACAGCGCGGTGAGCACGCTGAGAATGCCGCGCAGGGTCAGGTACTGGAAGACGCCGAAGCCCTTGTAGAACTGTTGCAGGTATTCGGCCAGCAGCAGGAGCATTAGTGACTCTCCTCGGAGGAACCGCACAGCGCCGCGACGACTTTGTCCATCGCCGCACTGCGGGAACCCTTGATCAAAATGGTGGTTGTCGGTTGTTCGGTGGCCAGCGCCCCGATCAGGCTGGCCTGGTCGGCGAAGTGCCGGCCCGTGGCGCCGAACGCCTGTACGGCGTGGGCCATCAGCGGTCCGACCGCATAGAGCGCGGACACCTTGCCAGCGGCGTAGGCGCCCACCTCGCGGTGGGCCTGCTCGGCCCAGGAACCGAGTTCGCCCATGTCTCCGAGGACCAGGACGGTGCGCCCGGAAAAGCCGCTCAGTATATCAATCGCCGCCAGCATTGACGCGGGGTTGGCGTTGTAGCTGTCGTCTATCACACGCAGCCCGCTGGCGGTCAGTTGCGCTACCGCGCGGCCCTTGACCGGCTGCAGCGCCTGCAGCCCGGCGACGATCCCATCCAGCGGCACGCCCAGTGCATGGGCGGCAGCGGCGGCAGCCAGGGCATTGGCGACATTGTGCCGCCCCAGCAGGTTGAGCTGGACCTGCGCTTCACCCGCTACGCCCTGCAGCCTGAAGCCCATGCAGCCGCGCGCATCGCGCTGCAGATCGGCGGCGCGGAAATCGGCCTGGGGCCGGTCGAGGGAGAAAGTCAGCAACGGACGGCCGCTGGCACGGGCCTTCCAGGTGTCGAAGGCCTTGTCGTCCAGGTTCAGCACGGCGGTGCCGTCGGCGGCCAGCCCTTCGAGTATCTCGCCCTTCGCCTCGACGATCTTCTCCGGTCCGCCGAACTCGCCGACATGGGCGGTTCCGGCATTGGTGATGATCGCCACGTGCGGGCGGGTCAGCTCGACCGTGTAGGCGATCTCGCCGATGCGCGAGGCGCCCAGTTCGATCACTGCGCTACGGTGCTGCGGCGCCAGTTGCAGCAGGGTCAGCGGTACGCCGAGGTCGTTGTTCAGATTGCCACGGGTAGCCAGCACCGACTCGGCATCGCCGGCCTGGGTACGCAGGATGCTGGCGAGCATCTCCTTGACCGTGGTCTTGCCGCTGGAGCCCGTCATGGCCGCCAGCGGGCCGGTGAACTTGCGCCGGTTCAGCGCGCCCAGTCGCCCCAGGGCCGCACGGGTATCGCGCACCAGCAATTGCGGCAGGGGCGCGTCGGCGACTTCGCGCTCCACCAGCGCAGCCACCGCGCCCTTGGCGGCAACCTCGGCGAGATAGTCGTGGCCGTCGAAACGCGGCCCACTCAGGGCAATGAACAGTTGGCCGGGCCCGATGGCGCGACTGTCGGTGGAAACCGCCGAAAAGACGGCGTCCTCGCCGATCAGGCGGGCGTCCAGCGCGACCGTCAACTGGCTGAGGCGAAGAGGCTCAAGCATGCGGCACCTCCCAGGCGGCCAGGGCGCGCTCGGCCTGCTCGATGTCGGAGAACGGATGGCGTACGCCGTCGATCTCCTGATAATCCTCGTGACCCTTGCCAGCCAGGAGCACCACGTCATCCACCGCAGCGGAAGCGATCAGATGGGCGATCGCCTCACCGCGCGACGGCAGGAAGGTAACCTTGTCAGCGGCAGCGAAGCCTTTGCGGATATCGGCGATGATCGCCGCACTGGCCTCGGTGCGCGGGTTGTCGTCGGTGACCAGCACCCCATCCGCCAGGCGTTCGGCGATCGCAGCCATCAGCGGACGCTTGCCGGCATCGCGATCGCCACCGCAGCCGAACAGACACAGCAGGCGCGCGGCCGCGTGCGGACGCAGGGCCTCCAGGACTTTTTCCAGGGCGTCGGGAGTATGCGCGTAGTCCACCACCACCAGCGGCTTGTCGCCGCCTCCCAGGCGCTGCATGCGGCCGACCGGCCCCTGCAGTTGCGGCAAGGTGCGGAGGATATCGCCCAGGGGATAACCCAGGCCAAGCAACGCACCGACCGCCGCCAGCAGGTTGCTCAGGTTGAAGCGGCCGAGCAACGGGCTGCGCAGCAGGCCCTCGCCGTGCGGAGTGACCAGTGCCGCCTCGATGCCGGCGTCGCCGAAGCGCGCTTCGCGGCAATAGAGAAACGCCGAGCTGTCGGTGAGGCTGTAGGTGATCAGCTCCGAGTCCTGCTCCTCGCCGGCCAGTCGACGGCCGAAATCGTCGTCCAGGTTGATCACCCGGCAGCGCAGGCCCGGCCAGGCGAACAGCTTGGCCTTGGCGGCGGCATAGGCTTCCATCGAACCGTGATAGTCGAGGTGGTCGCGGGACAGATTGGTGAACACCGCGATATCGAAACCGAGCGCCGCCACGCGGCCCTGGTCGAGGCCGTGGGAAGACACTTCCATCGCTACCGCGCGGGCGCCGGCCTGCTTCAGCGTGGCCAGCGTGGCCTGCACCGCGAGCGGGTCCGGCGTGGTGTGCCGGCCGCTCTCCAGGGCGCCGTAGAAACCGGTGCCGAGGGTGCCGACGATGCCGCAGCGCTCGCCGAGCAGATCCAGGGCCTGGGCCACCAGTTGGCTGACGCTGGTCTTGCCGTTGGTGCCGGTGACGCCGATCAGGTCCAGCCCGCGGCTCGGCTCGCCGTAGAAACGCCCGGCGACCGCCGACAGTTGCGCGGCCAGCCCCTTCACCGCGATCAGCGGCGCATCGCTGGGCGGCAACTCTCCGGCGCCTTCCGCCTCGTAAGCCACGGCAGCCGCGCCCTTGGCCAGGGCATCGGCGATGTGCGCACGACCATCCTGGCGCCCGCCCGGCACCGCCAGGAACAGGTCGCCCGGACGAACGCCGCGGCTATCCAGGGTCAGCTCGCGGATCAGCAGATCGCGCTCGGCCTGGGGAAACAGTTGGTTCAGGCTCATAGGCATCAGCCACGCCCTCCTTTTGCGGGCGCAGCATTGACCTGCTGCTGTTCGGTGGCCGTCGGCAGGTTATCCGGCGGCACGTTCATCAGGCGCAGCGCGCCAGCCATGACCTTGCTGAACACCGGCGCCGACACCAGGCCGCCGAAGTAGCCCGCCTTGCTCGGCTCGTCGATCACCACGACCATCGCGATGCGCGGATCGGTGGCCGGGGCGAAACCGGCGAACAGCGAGCGATAGGCGTTTTCCCGGTAGCCCTTGGTGCCGACCGAGACCTTGCGCGCGGTCCCGCTCTTGCCGGCGGCGTGGTAACCCGGCACCTGGGCGCGGAACACCCCGCCCTGGGCCTCGACCACTTGTTGCAGCATGCCCTGCACGGTGGAAGCCACTTCAGGCGAGATCACCTGCACGCCATCCGGCACGCGGTCGACTCGGGTCATGCTCAGCGGCACGCTCTTGCCGTCGTTGGCCAGGGCCGCATAGGCATGCGCCAACTGGATCGCGGTTACCGAGAGACCGTAGCCGTAGGCCAGGGTCGCGGTTTCCGCCTTCGGCCACTTGCGGTGGTTGGGCAGGTTGCCGACGCGCTCGCCGGGGAAGCCCAACCCCGTGTCCTGCCCGAGGCCGACCTGTTGCATGACCGAGTAGATGGATTCGGCGCCGATGTCGAAGGCGATCTTGCTGATGCCGACGTTGCTCGACTTGATCAGGATGCCGGTGAGATCGAGTTGCCGCGAATTGCGCGATACGTCGCGAATGGTGTAGCGGCCGATCTGCAGGGTGCCCGGGTAGACGTCGACGATATCGCTGGGTTTCCAGCGCCCGCTGGCCAGCGCCGCGCTCATCGAGAACGGCTTGACCGTCGAGCCCGGCTCGAACACGTCGATCATCGCCCGGTTGCGCATGGCCGCCGGCTGCAGGTTACGACGATTGTTCGGGTTGTAGGTGGGCTGGTTGGTCATGGCCAGGATCTCCCCGGTCTTCACGTCCATGATCACCAAGCTGCCGGCCTTGGCGCCGTTTTCCAGCAGAGCGTTGCGCAGTTCGCGATGAGCCAGGTACTGCAGGCGCAGGTCGATGGACAGCGCAAGGGTCTTGCCCGGTTTGGCATTCTTGGTGACCTGCACGTCCTTGATCACGCGGCCACGGCGATCCTTGAGCACCTGGCGCTTGCCCGGCACGCCGGCCAGCCATTCGTCGAAAGCCAGCTCGATACCTTCGCGACCGCGGTCGTCGACATCGGTAAAGCCGACCGCATGGGCCACCACTTCGCCAGCCGGGTAGAAACGCCGAAACTCCTCGATGGAGTACACGCCGGGCACCTTCAGGGCGATCACGCCTTCGCCCTGCTCCGGGGTCAGCCCACGGACCAGATAGATGAACTCGCGCTCGGCGTTCTGCTCGATGCGGTCGGCGAACAGCTTGGTATCCTGCCCGAGCGCCGCCGCCAGTTGCGGCCAGCGTTCCTTGGCGGTCATCAGCTCCTTGGGGTTGGCCCACAGGGTGGTGACCGGGGTGCTCACCGCCAGCGGTTCGCCGTTGCGGTCAGTGATCAGGCCCCGGTGCGCAGGGATGGCTATATGCCGCACGCTACGCGCGTCGCCCTGGCCCTTGAGGAAGTCATGGTCGATCACGTGCAGGTCGACGATTCGCCAGACGATGGCGCCGACCATCGCCAGCAGCAGGCCGACGATCACGCAGAACCGCCATGGGTAGAGGGCGCCCTGGAAATAATTCAGTTTCATGGCGCCACCATCCTGACCTCGGCCGGGTCGGGAACGCGCATGCGCAACTGTTCCACCGCCAGGCTTTCGATGCGGCTATGGGCGGTCCAGGTGCTCTGCTCGAGAATCAACCGGCCCCACTCGGCCTGCGCCTTGTCGCGCACGCTCAGCTCGGAATACAGCGAGTTGAGCAGTTGCCGGTTCCAGTAGGTGCTGTAGGCCACGGCAATCGCCGAGAGCAGCAGACCTATATAAAGCAGCAACATGAGGAAGCTGCCGGTAGGCAGGCGCTTGACGAAGAGACGGCTCATCTCAGCTTCTCCGCCACGCGCATGACCGCGCTGCGCGAGCGCGGGTTGGCCTTGAGTTCTTCTTCCGAAGCGTACTGCGGCTTGCCCAGCAGCTTCAGGCGCGGCTCGAAGACCTTGGAACGGATCGGCAGGTCGCGCGGCAGGTTGTCCGCCTCGCCCTTGGCGTGCTTGCGCATGAACAGCTTGACGATGCGGTCTTCCAGGGAATGGAAACTGATCACCACCAGCCGGCCGCCGACGGCCAGCGATTCGAGCGCGGCGTCAAGGCCACGCTCGAGATCGCCCAGCTCATTGTTCACATGGATGCGCAGGCCCTGGAATGCGCGGGTCGCCGGATTCTTGCCCTTCTCCCAGGCGGGGTTGGCAACCGTGATCACTTCGGCGAGATCGGCAGTTCGTTCGAACGGCCGCTCCTGGCGGCGCTGCACGATGGCGCGAGCCATCCGCTTGGCGAAGCGCTCTTCGCCATATTCCTTGAAAACCCGGGCGATTTCCTCTTCGGCGGCATTGGCGATGAACTCCGCTGCGCTGATGCCCTGGCCGGGATTCATGCGCATGTCCAGCGGACCATCGTTGAGGAAGCTGAAGCCGCGCTCGGGATCGTCGAGTTGCGGCGACGACACGCCAAGGTCGAGCAGGACGCCATCGACCCGCCCTTCGAGACCGCGTGCGCGCACCTCATCGCCCAGTTCGGCGAACGAGCGCTGCACAATGACGAAGCGGCCGTCTTCGGCCGCCAATGCTTTTCCTGTCTGGATGGCCTGGGGATCTTTGTCGAATCCGAGCAGGCGTCCCCCGGCGCCCAGTTTCTCGAGCAAGGCTCGACTATGGCCCCCTCTTCCGAAGGTACCGTCCAGATAGCAGCCGTCCTCCCGCGGGGCCAGTGCGGAAACGGCCTCCTCGAGCAGAACGGTGATATGGCGGTAGGTGGCATTCATAGTCAAAGGATCAGGTCGCGTAGTTCGTCCGGCAGCCCACCGGGTTGTTTGATTGCCGCCAGGTCGGCTTCAGCCATGGCGTTCCAGGCATCCTCATCCCACAACTGAAACTTGTTCAGTTGCCCCACCAGCATCGCCCGCTTGTCCAGCTTGGCGTACTCGCGCAGGCGCGGCGGAATCAGGAAACGCCCGTTTCCGTCCAGTTCCAGATCGACGGCATTACCGATCAGCAGCCGCTGCAGGCGCCGCGTTTCTTCTCGCAAAGAAGGCAGCTCGCGCAGCTTGGCTTCGATCAGTTCCCATTCGGGCAAGGGGTAAACGGTGAGGCAGGGGTCGACTGCGTCGATAGTGACGATGAGCTGGCCGGCACAACGCGAAACGAGCTCGTCACGATACCGACTCGGCATCGCGAGGCGCCCTTTGGCGTCGAGACTTATGGCATTAGCTCCGCGAAACACGTCAGCGCTTCCCCTGTGGTTGGCTTTCCATGCCAATTGATCCCACTTTTACCCACTTCATACCACTTCTGCACACTATAGAAATCCACACTCCCCACCGTCAAGGCGCGTCAGAAGTGAAAAATCCTTACAGGACGGAGATTTAGCGTGCTTTTGGAAGGTTGCGGAGCGCTTTTAGAAGTAAAAGAGATGACAAAACACAATAAGTCCAAAGTCTTAGCCTTCGAACTTAAAGTGATTTATCAAGAGTTGCGGCTTTTCGCTTTTGCGACGGACGGATAAAACCGGGAAAAAGCGAAGAGAGTGGGAAGAAGTGGGAGAGTCGATCTATAAGCCGGGTTCTGTCGAGGACAGCCATTCCTCTGGGACGCACATCACTGTACGCCTCAAGCGACCTACCCGAATCCAACGCGGGCCGCGCCAATGGATTCCTATTTGGTCTTGCTCCGAGTGGGGTTTACCTAGCCACGCACTGTTGCCAGCCGTGCGGTGCGCTCTTACCGCACCTTTTCACCCTTACCGGCGCTGTTGCGCTTAGGCGGTTATTTTCTGTGGCACTTTCCGTAGGCTCGCGCCTCCCAGGCGTTACCTGGCACTCTGCCCTATGGAGCCCGGACTTTCCTCCACCGCGCTATTGCGCGACAGCGACTGTCCAATCGACTCTCCGCCGACAAGGTTAGCGGGAGCAGGCGCGAAGAACAAGCTCAACTCTTCCCTTGGCGTTGCAAAGCCTGTTGATACAAAAGGTTTTTTCGCACCCCGGTAATTTCCGCCGCCAGCGCCGCGGCTTTCTTCAACGGCAGCTCGGCAAGCAGCAGGTCGAGCACCCTGAGCGCCTCCGCACCGATCGACTCCTCGCCTTCCGGCGCCTGCCACCCCGCCACCAGCACAACGCACTCGCCGCGCTGCTGGTTGCTGTCCGACGCGACCCAATCGTGCAGTTCGGCCAACGGCAGGCTGCGAATGGTCTCGAAGGTCTTGCTCAGCTCCCGGGCCAGCACCGCACGGCGCTCCCCGCCGAACACGTCGCGCATGTCCGCCAGGCTTTCCAGCAGACGATGGGGCGCCTCGTAGAAAATCAGCGTGCGCGGCTCTTCCTGTACCGCCTGGAGGCGGCTGCGTCGTCCCGCAGCCTTGGCGGGCAGGAAACCTTCGAAGATGAACCGGTCCGACGGCAATCCCGCCGCCGACAGCGCCGCGATCAGCGCGCAGGAGCCCGGCACCGGGACCACCCGGATACCCAGCGCCTGTGCCTGGCGCACCAGGTGGAAGCCGGGATCGGAAATCAGCGGGGTACCGGCGTCCGAGATCAGCGCGACGTCCTCCCCACCCTGCAGCCGGGAGATGAAGCGCCCGCCCTCCTCGCGCTCGTTGTGCTCGTGACAGGCCGCCAATGGCGTCTCGATGCCGAAGTGCTGGAACAGCCGGATCGAATGGCGGGTATCCTCCGCAGCCACCAGGGCCACCTCCCGCAGCACCCGCAGGGCGCGCGGGCTGATGTCGTCGAGATTGCCGATCGGGGTCGCCACTACGAACAGAGTGCCTGCTGACACGAAAATACCTCGGGAGCTATCTGAAAAGGCGGCATTGTATCGCGATTCAGGGTGCCGCCATCGCACCCGAGGCGGGCCTCCGGTACAATCGGCGACTCTTCGTGAATGCGCCATGAGAAGCCCTATATGATCGCTTGCCTGCGTCCGCTTTCTGCTCTGATCCTGGCCGGTCTGCTGACCGCCTGCGCGACCTCGTCCAATTCCGGACTGGGCGAACTTCCCCGTACGCCGAATGCCAGCATCGAGCAGTTGTTGCAACAGGCCAGCCAGAGCAAGCCCGAGGACGCGGCGCTGCTGCGCCTCTCGGCAGCGGACCTTGCCTACCAGCAGAAGGACCTCGCCAGGTCCACCGCCATCCTGGGACAGATTCCGCTGGAAAGCCTGAAGCCGGCCCAGCAGGTCT
Organism: Pseudomonas sp. 22490; assembly: GCF_052044465.1. Taxonomy (NCBI): domain Bacteria; kingdom Pseudomonadati; phylum Pseudomonadota; class Gammaproteobacteria; order Pseudomonadales; family Pseudomonadaceae; genus Pseudomonas; species Pseudomonas sp. 22490. The sequence goes on from NZ_JBQENS010000005.1 coordinate 119,299, forward strand.
TCGCCAGCACCCTGAACGCCGAACTGGCCCTCGCCCGCAGCAAGCCCAAGGCCGCCCTGCAGGCATTGCAGCATCCGAGCATGCAGCATCTCAGCGAACTGCCGGTGACCCAGCAGGTTCGTACCCAGCGCGCCAAGGCCCAGGCCCTCGCCGCCGACGGCCAGGTCCTTGCCGCAGCCAAGGAGCGCATCTACTTCGCACCGCTGCTCGAGGGCCCGGCGGTGATCGAGAACCAGGAAAAGATCTGGACCCTGGTCAGCAGCCTGCCGGTCGACCAGTTGCAACCGAGCGCCAACGAAGGCGACCTCAGCGGCTGGCTGACCCTGGCACGCATCACCAAGACCTCGCCGACCCTGCAGCAACAGCAGGCCAGCATCGAGAGCTGGCAACAGCAGAACCCCGAGCACCCGGCGGCCAAGCACTTGCCGGCGGCGCTGGAGAAACTCAAGACGCTGTCCCAGCAGCCGCTGACCCGCATCGCCCTCCTGCTACCCCAGCAGGGGCAGTTGGCCAACGTCGCCCGGGCCCTGCAGGACGGCTTCCTCGCCGCCCACTTCCAGGCCCAGCAGGCCGGCCAGAATCCTCCTTCGATCAAGCTCTACGACAGTACCCAGGTGCGCTCGCTAGATGACTTCTACCGCCAGGCCCAGGCCGATGGCGTCGAACTGGTCGTCGGTCCACTGGAGAAGCCGCTGGTCAAGCAACTCGCTAGCCGCGAGCAACTGCCGATCACCACCCTCGCACTCAACTACAGCGACAACAGCCAGGAAGGCCCGGCGCAGCTGTTCCAGTTCGGCCTCGCCGCCGAGGACGAAGCGCGCGCGGTGGCCAGCCGGGCCTGGGGCGACGGCATGCGCCGGGCCGTGGCGCTGGTGCCGCGCGGCGAATGGGGCGACCGCGTGTTGGCCGCCTTCAGCCAGAGCTGGCAGTCCGCGGGCGGCAGCCTGATCGCCGCCGAGCATGTCGACCAGCCGGTACAACTGGCGCAACAGATCGCCGACCTGCTGCAACTGCGCCAGAGCGAAGGCCGCGCCCAGCGCCTGCAGGGCGCCCTCGGCAGCCAGATCGCCACCCAGCCGTCGCGCCGCCAGGACATCGACTTCGTGTTCCTCGCCGCCACCCCGCAGCAGGCCCGCCAGATCAAGCCGACCCTGGCCTTCCAGTACGCCGGCGACCTTCCGGTCTACGCCACTTCGCACCTCTACACCGGGACCAACAACCCGACCCAGGACCAGGATCTCAACGGCATCCGCTTCTGCGAGACCCCGTGGCTGCTCAACCCCAGCGACCCGACCCGCCAGCAGGTCGCCGCCCAATGGCCCCAGGCCAACGGCAGCATGGGCCGCCTCTACGCCATGGGCGTCGACGCCTACCGCCTCGCTCCGCGTCTGCCTGAACTGAAGGCCGTGCCGAGCCTGCAGATCGACGGCCTGACCGGTACCCTGAGCCTGAATCCGACCCAACGTATCGAACGCCAGTTGCAATGGGCCGAGTTCCGCAATGGCCAGGTCCAGCCGCTGGGGACCAGCAGCTTTTGACCGATAGGGAAAGCTCCCGGGACAAGGGGCGCCAGGCCGAGGAACTGGCCTGCGCCCATCTACGGCGACAGGGCCTTGCCACACTTGGCAAGAATTGGACCTGTCGCCGCGGAGAGCTCGATCTGGTCATGCTCGACGGCGATACAGTAGTATTCGTCGAAGTCCGCTCCCGCCGGCATCGCGCCTGGGGCGGAGCCCTGGAGAGCATCGACGCGCGCAAGCGGCAGCGCCTGATTCTCTCCGCCGAACTTTTTCTGCAACAGGAGGCGCGCTGGGCCAAACGCCCCTGTCGCTTCGATGTGGTCACCGTCGATACCAGCGACGGACAATCACCACCGCGACTGGACTGGATTCAGAACGCATTCGACGCCTGATCAGCCGCCCCACCGAAGGTCATTACCGATGGACATGCAACACCGTATCCGCCAGCTCTTCCAGGCCAGCATCGAGACCAAGCAGCAGGCGCTGGAAGTACTGCCTCCCTATATCGAGCAAGCCAGCCTGGTGATGGTCAATGCGCTGCTCAACGAGGGCAAGATCCTCTCCTGCGGCAATGGCGGCTCGGCCGGCGATGCCCAGCACTTCTCCTCCGAACTGCTCAACCGCTTCGAGCGCGAACGTCCGAGCCTGCCGGCCGTGGCCCTGACCACCGACAGCTCGACCATCACCTCGATCGCCAACGACTACAGCTACAACGAAGTCTTCTCCAAGCAGATCCGCGCCCTGGGCCAGCCGGGCGACGTCCTGCTGGCGATTTCCACCAGCGGCAATTCGGCCAACGTGATCCAGGCCATCCAGGCGGCCCACGACCGCGAGATGCTGGTGGTCGCCCTGACCGGCCGCGACGGTGGCGGCATGGCTTCGCTGCTGCTGCCGGAAGACGTGGAGATCCGCGTTCCTTCCAAGATCACCGCACGCATCCAGGAAGTCCACCTGCTGGCCATCCACTGCCTCTGCGACCTGATCGACCGCCAACTGTTCGGGAGTGAAGAATGAGCCGTACCGCCTTCGTCGCCGCCACCTTGGCCCTGAGCCTGGCCCTGGGAGGCTGCAGCAGTTTCCTCAGCGCCACCCGGGACAAACCGATCGACGACGATCGCGGGACCCGAACCATCGGCAGCAAGATCGACGACTCGCTGATCGAGACCAAGGCCGCGGTGAACATCGCCAAGGCCGATCCGGCCCTGGACAAGGACTCTCACATCGTCGTGGTCAGCTACAACGGCATCGTTCTGATCGCCGGCCAGACCCCGCGCGCCGACCTCAAGAGCAAGGCCGAACAGGCCGCGCGCACGGTGCAGAAGGTCAAGAACGTGCATAACGAACTGCAGGTGACCTCGCCCTCCTCCCTGCTCGCCCGCAACAACGACGCCTGGATCACCACCAAGCTGAAGACCCAGATGCTCAGCGATCCCAACGTGCCCTCGTCGCGGATCAAGGTGGTCACCGAGAACGGCATCGTCTACATGATGGGCCTGGTCAACCAGCAGGAAGCCGCCCAGGCTGTCCGCGTCGCCCAGGGCGTCGACGGGGTGCAGAAGATCGTCAAGCTGTTCGAATACATAAACTGAAGAACAGCGAACGAAAAAAAGGCGATCCTTCGATCGCCTTTTTCATTGCTCGCCGTTTACTTGACCACCTTCAGGGATGGCCTGCCACTGGGACGCGGCGGCTCATCGGACGGTCCGCCATCGTCATCGCCCGGCTCGTCGTCCACCGGACCCGGCTGCTCCAGATCGAAGACCATGCCCTGTCCGTTTTCCCGGGCGTAGATGGCCATTACCGCCAGCGCTGGAATGTACAGGCTCTGCGCCACGCCGCCGAAACGCCCCTCGAAGCTGACCGCCTCGTTGTCCATGTGCAGATGCCGCACGGCAGAGGGCGAGACATTGAGCACGATCTGCCCATCGCTGGCATAACCCGGAGGCACCTTTACCCCGGCGAACTCTGCGTTCACCAGGATATGTGGCGTGCAATCGTTGTCGACGATCCATTCATAGAGCGCGCGGACCAGATAGGGACGGCTGGAATTCATCTTCATGTTCCTTAACGCATATCTCGTTCAACGGAAGACAGGCTGGCCCGGAAGCTTTCCCGGGCGAATCCGCGCTCCATGTAGTCGAGCAACGGCTTGGCCTGCCGCGGCAACTCGATGCCCAGCAACGGCAGACGCCAGAGGATCGGCAACAGGCAGCAATCCACCAGGCTGAAATCCTCGCTGAGGAAATATGCCTTGTCGGCGAACAGCGGGGAAACCCCGGTCAGGCTCTCGCGCAACTCCTTGCGCGCCTGGACCCGCTCGGCCTCCTTGCTGCGCGCATCCAGGATCCGGTCCACCAGGGAACACCAGTCCCGCTGGATACGATGGATCAACAGGCGGCTGTTGGCACGCTTCACCGGATAATCGGGCAGCAGCGGCGGATGCGGATAGCGTTCGTCGAGGTATTCCATGACCACCGTCGGCTCGTACAGCGCCAGGTCGCGATCGACCAGGGTCGGTACGCTGCCGTAGGGGTTGACCTCCGCCAGCATCGGCGGACAGCGGCCCGCCTCGATATCGATCACCTCTACCGCCACGTTCTTCTCGGCCAGGACCAGGCGGATGCGATGGCAGTAATGATCGGCAGGGTCGGAATAGCAGGTCAGCTTGTTGATTGAAGCCATGGAGCCCTCCTCGCAGGTCGACTTGTGGGAGGTGAAAAGACGCGCGCGCCCNCGCTTCGAAGACCAACGTGCGGGTTAGTGCACGTCCTTCCAGTACTCGCGCTTGAGGAGATAGGCGAATACGAAGAAGAAGGCCAGGTAGAGCAGGACGTAGGTACCGATACGCTCGGAGGCCAGCTTGTTCGGGTTGGCCGAATAGGCCAGGAAGGTCACCAGGTTCTTGACCTTCTCGTCGAACTGGGCTTCGTTCAGCTCGCCGGTCTTCGGCACCACGGTCAACTGGTCACAAGCTTCGTGAGTCAGCGGGGTACCGGTCAACGGATCGAACTGCTTCTTGCCATCCTCGACCACCTGTACCTGCTTGCAGCCGATCACCTGGCGTCCCTGCAGGGGCGCCAGGACGTTCGGCATGCCGACGTTGGGGAAGATCACGTTGTTCACGCCCCACGGACGCTTGGGATCCTCGTAGAACGAGCGCAGGTAGCTGTACAGCCAGTCGGTGCCGCGTACGCGGGCAACCAGGGTCAGATCCGGCGGAGCGGCGCCGAACCAGGTCTTGGCGTCGGCCGGCTTCATGCCGATGTCCATGTGGTCGCCGATCTTGGCGCCGGTGAACACCAGCTTCTCCATCATCAGATCGGCAGGAATGCCCAGGTCGGTGGCGACACGCTCGTAACGCTGGAACTTGGCGCTATGGCAGCCCATGCAGTAGTTGGCGAAGGTACGCGCGCCATCCTGCATGGCCGCCTTGTCGGTCAGGTCGATATCGACATGATCCAGTTGCGGCCCATGGCCGCCAGCGGCGAAACCCAGGACTGGCAGTACCGCCAGAATCAGTGCAGCGAATTGCTTTTTCATCAGCCAGTCACCCTTTCCGGAACCGGTTTGGTCTTCTCCATCCGGGTGTAGAACGGCATCAGGATGAAGAAGGCGAAATACAGGACGGTGCAAACGCGCGACAGGGTAGTACCCAGCGGGCTCGGAGCCTGGGCGCCGTAGTAGCCGAGGATCACGAAGGACACCGCGAAGATCACCAGCCACAGCTTGCTCAGCCAGCCCTTGTAGCGGATCGAGCGAACCGGGCTGCGATCCAGCCACGGCAGGACGAACAGCACGGCGATCGCCGCACCCATCGCCACCACGCCCATCAGCTTGTCCGGAACCGCGCGGAGGATCGCGTAGAACGGGGTGAAGTACCAGACCGGAGCGATGTGCTCGGGGGTCTTGAACTGGTTGGCCATCTCGAAGTTGGGCTTCTCGAGGAAGTAGCCGCCCATTTCCGGGAAGAAGAAGATCACGGTGCAGAAGATGAACAGGAACACCACCACACCGACGATATCCTTCACGGTGTAGTACGGATGGAACGCGATGCCGTCCAGCGGTACGCCGTTCTCGTCCTTCTTCTTCTTGATGTCAACGCCGTCCGGGTTGTTCGAACCGACTTCGTGCAGCGCCAGGATGTGCAGCACGACCAGGCCGAGCAGGACGATCGGCAGGGCGATCACATGCAGGGCGAAGAAGCGGTTCAGGGTGATGCCGGAGATCAGGAAGTCACCGCGGATCCACTGGGCCAGGTCTTCGCCGACCACCGGAATCGCGCCGAACAGGGAAATGATCACCTGGGCGCCCCAGTAGGACATCTGACCCCAAGGCAGCAGGTAGCCCATGAAGGCCTCGGCCATCAGCGCCAGGTAGATCAGCATGCCGAAGATCCACACCAGCTCGCGCGGCTTCTGATAGGAGCCGTAGAGCAGGCCGCGGAACATGTGCAGGTAGACCACGATGAAGAACGCCGATGCACCGGTGGAGTGCATGTAGCGAATGATCCAGCCGTAGTCGACATCGCGCATGATGTATTCGACGGAAGCGAACGCCTCTTCGGCCGACGGCGTGAAGCTCATGGTCAGCCAGATGCCGGTGAGGATCTGGTTGACCAGCACCAGCAGCGCCAGGGAACCGAAGAAATACCAGAAGTTGAAGTTCTTCGGTGCGTAGTACTTGCTCAGATGGTCTTCCCACATCTTGGTCGCGGGAAAACGCGCATCGACCCAAGCCATGAACTTGTTCATCAGGCTTTCTCCTGGTCCACGCCGATGGTGATGACGTCGTCAGCATCGAACGTATAAGGCGGAATCGGCAGGTTCAGCGGCGCTGGCTGGCCTTTGTAGACACGACCGGCGAGGTCGTAGTGGGAGCCGTGGCAAGGGCAGAAGTAGCCACCCTTCCAGTCCGGACCGAGGTCGGCGGGGGCGACTTCGGGACGGAAGGTCGGCGAGCAGCCCAGGTGGGTGCAGATGCCGACGATCACCGCCAGTTCCGGCTTGATCGAGCGAAGCTTGGGATCGACGTACTCCGGCTGCTCCGAGGCCTTGGAGTCCGGGTCGGCCAGTTGTCCTTCGAGGCTCGGCAGGGCGTCCAGCATCTCCTTCGTGCGGTGCACGATGAATACAGGCTTGCCGCGCCATTCAGCGATGATCTGCTGACCTGGATCGATCTTGCCCACGTTCACCTGCACCGGCGCGCCAGCAGCCTTGGCTTTGGCACTGGGGAACCATGACCCTACGAACGGGACCGCAGCACCCACCGCTCCCGCCGCGCCAACCACAGAGGTGGCCGCGACGAGGAAGCGACGCCGGCCTGCATTCACGCCGTCATTACTCATTCAGTCGTCTCCCATCAGCTTCAGACCTGTTCTAATCAGGCCTTTAAGTAAAAATTCGAGCCGCGCAAAAAATTCGCCAAATGGTAAAGAAAACCCCCTTTGATGACAAGGTAATAGCCTGACACAAAACGCCCGAAACCCTTGTAGGGCGCGCCCTTCGGCCATGCGACACCTTGCCGCAGAGTTAAAGCGTAGACATAAAAAAACGCCCAGCTCCGAAGAGGTGGGCGTTTTTCAGCAAGCGTCGAATTAACGCTTGGAGTACTGCGGACGCTTACGCGCTTTACGCAGACCGACTTTCTTACGCTCGACTTCACGGGCATCGCGAGTCACGTAGCCGGCCTTGCGCAGCGAGCTACGCAGGGTTTCGTCGTACTCGATCAGGGCACGGGTGATGCCGTGACGGATCGCACCGGCCTGACCGCTTACGCCACCGCCAACGACGGTAACGAAGATGTCGAACTTCTCGACGGTCTCGGTCAGCTCGAGCGGCTGACGCACGACCATGCGAGCGGTTTCACGACCGAAGAACTGATCGAGACCACGGTTGTTGATGGAAATCTTGCCAGTACCCGGACGCAGGAAGACGCGAGCGGTAGCGGTCTTACGACGGCCAGTGCCGTAATTTTGAGTCGCCGACATAATGAGCTATCCCGTTAAATCTTCAGTTCTTGGGGCTGCTGAGCGGTGTGCGGGTGGCTGGCACCCTTGTACACCTTCAGCTTGCGATACATATCGCGACCCAGAGGGTTCTTCGGCAGCATGCCTTTTACAGCGGTCTCGATGACGCGCTCAGGGGCCTTGGCGATCAGCTTCTCGAAGTTGATCGACTTGATGCCGCCCGGGAAGCCGGAGTGGTGGTAGTACATCTTGTCGGTGGTCTTGGCACCGGTCACACGCACCTGCTCGGCGTTGATGACGACGATGTAGTCGCCGGTGTCAACGTGCGGAGTGTACTCAGGCTTGTGCTTGCCACGCAGGCGGCGGGCAATTTCGGTCGCCAGACGACCCAGGGTCTGGCCGGCAGCGTCGACGACGAACCAGTCGCGCTGTACAGTTTCCGGTTTCGCGGTATAGGTTTTCATTCGTTATAGCCTCAGGGGCCGCCTGAAAATAAGACGGCGAATCTTACTGGACAGTGGTTGCCTTGACAAGTCAAGGACAGCCGAAAACAGACACGAATTGGGGCTCGGGTCGGTGTGCGTCCGTAACGACTAGATACATCGATCGGCAGGCTTGGCATCCCCCACCGATGAAAGGCTGCGGAATTATGCAGATTTCGCCAGAATTTACAACCGCATTAACCACTTAATTTCACGAGGACACCCGCATGGAGTATCGCCCGCTCGGCCGCACCGATCTGAAAGTCAGCGCCCTCTGCCTCGGCACCATGACCTGGGGCGAGCAGAACAGCGAGCAGGACGCCTTCGCCCAGATCGCCAGGGCCAAGGCCGCCGGGATCAATTTCATGGATACCGCCGAAATGTATCCGGTGCCGCCCCGCGCCGAGACCTACGCCAGCACCGAGCGCATCATCGGCAACTGGTTCCGCCGCAGCAGCGACCGCGCCGACTGGATCCTCGCCAGCAAGATCGCCGGCCCCGGCAACGGCATCAGCCATGTGCGCGACGGCAACCTCAAGTTCAACCGCCAGCACATCGTCGCCGCCCTCGATGCCAGCCTGGAGCGCCTGCAGACAGACTGGCTGGACCTCTACCAGTTGCACTGGCCGGAGCGGCGGACCAACTTCTTCGGCCAGCTCGGCTACCAGCACCAGGAAGAGAGCTTCACACCGCTGGAGGAAACCCTGGAAGTGCTCGACGAGCAGGTGCGCGCCGGCAAGATCCGCCACATCGGCCTGTCCAACGAGACGCCCTGGGGCACCATGACCTTCCTCAGGCTCGCCGAGGAGCGCGGCTGGCCGCGCGCGGTATCGATCCAGAACCCCTACAACCTGCTCAACCGCAGCTTCGAGGTGGGCCTGGCGGAAATCGCCATCCGCGAGCAGTGCGGCCTGCTGGCCTACTCGCCGATGGCCTTCGGCATGCTTTCCGGCAAGTACGCGGACGGCGCCCGCCCGGCCAACGCGCGCATCAGTCTGTACAGCCGCTTCACCCGCTACACCAACCCGCAGGCGGAAGCGGCCTGCGCGCGCTACGTAGCGCTGGCCCGCGAACATGGAATGGAACCGGCGCAGATGGCACTGGCCTACGTCACCTCGCGGCCGTTCGTGACCAGCAACATCATCGGCGCCACCTCGCTGGAACAGCTGGAAACCAATCTCGGCAGCGTCGACCTGAGGCTGGACGAGGAATTGCTCGCCGGTATCGATGCAATCCACCGGGAGCAACCGAACCCGGCTCCCTGAGCCTCCAGGGGCCTGGCGCTGCCGCGGGTTCGGCGGACAACCGCGCGATGCGGTCGTCCGCCCCTCCCGGTGACCAGGCGCGCCTCACAGGGCCCGCGCGATGATCTCCTTCATGATCTCGTTGGTACCGGCGTAGATCCGCTGCACCCGGGCATCGGCCCAGGCCCGCGCCACCGGATATTCCCACATGAAGCCGTAGCCGCCGTGCAACTGCACGCATTCGTCGAGCACCTTGCATTGCAGGTCCGTCGTCCAGTACTTGCACATGGCGGCGGTGGGTACGTCCAGCTTGCCCTGGAGATGCTGCTCCATACAGCGATCGACGAAGACCCGGCCGACCTGGATCTCGGTAGCCATCTCGGCAAGCTTGAAGCGGGTATTCTGGAAGTCCGCCACCGACTTGCCGAACGCCTTGCGCTCGCGAGTGTAGTCGAGCGTCCATTGCAGGGCCGCCTCGGCCGACGCCAGCGCGCCGATACCGACGGTCAGGCGCTCCTGCGGCAGCTCCTGCATCAGGTAGATGAATCCCTGGCCGTCCTTGCCGAGCAGGTTCTCCCGGGGAATCCGCACATCCTGGAAGAACAGCTCGGAGGTGTCCTGGGCCTTCATCCCGACCTTCTCCAGGCGCTTGCCCTTGCTGAAGCCCGGCGTACCCGCCTCGACCACGAACAGGCTTATGCCCTTGGCGCCAGCCTTCGGATCGGTCTTCGCCACCACGATCACCAGGTCGGCGAGGAAGCCGTTGGTGATGAAGGTCTTCGAGCCATTGATGACGTACTCGTCGCCATCCAGTACCGCAGTGGTCTTCACCCCTTGCAGGTCGGAACCAGCCCCCGGCTCGGTCATGGCGATGGCCGCGACCATCTCGCCGGATACCAGCTTCGGCAGGTACTTGCGCTTCAGCGCCTCGCTGCCGTAGTGGAGGATGTAGGGTGCAGCGATGTCCGAATGCAGGGAGAAACCGATCCCGGTCAGGCCGGCCCGACCGATCTCTTCGATGACCACGGCGCTGTAGAGGAAGTCCGCGCCCATCCCGCCATACTCTTCCGGCAGGTGCGAACAGAGCATTCCGGCCTCGCCGGCCTTGTTCCAGAGCGCGCGGTCGACATGCCCATCCTTTTCCCATTGGTGATGGAAAGGCACGGCTTCCTGTTCGAGGAACTTGCGCACGCTGTCGCGAAACAGTTCGTGGTCGGAGCTGAACAGGGTTCTCGGTATCATCGTGGTCACCTGGAAACGGTCTGGGATCGGGTTGGCTGCACGCGGCAGGTCTTCGACTGTAGGGAAATGCCCCGACCGACGCACTGGACAGTTGCGCCAAAAAATAAGACGATCCAGCCGCCTTTTGACCGCTTTCCCTTACTCACAACAACGATAAAAATCCATGCGCGCTCAATCCGCTCCGGTGCTGAAACATGTCGGCATCGTCGCCATCGACGGCGTCTTCGCCTCGACCCTGATGCAGGCCAAGGACTTCTTCCACATGGCCAGCCTGCGCCACGGCAAGCAGCAGGGCCTCGGTCTCCAGCCGGCCTTCCGCACCCGCATCCTCAGCCCCGACGGCCAGCCGGTACGCAGCTTCAGCGGCGACAGCATCGCCGTCGACGGTCCCCTCGCCGCCTGCGATATCGTGGTCCTGCCCGCCTTCTGGGGCGACTTCGACGCGCTCGAACGGCGCTATCCGCAAATCGTTCCCTGGTTGCGCCGCAGCCATGCCGAGGGAACCGCCCTCTGCGGCGAGGCGACCGGGGTTTTCTGGCTGGCCCAGGCAGGCCTGCTGGATGGCAAGGAAGCGACCACCTACTGGCGCTTCTATCGGGAATTCGCCGAACGCTTCCCGAACGTGCTGCTCAACCAGGAGAAGCACCTGACTGATGCCGACGACCTGTTCTGCGCCAGCGGCGTCACCTCCGCCTGCGACCTCTACATCTATCTGATCGAGCGTTTCTGCGGCGGATCGGTGGCCCAGGCGGTGGCCCGGGATACCCTCTACGAAGTACAGCGCAGCTACACCCCAGGGCGTATCGGCTTCGGCGGACAGAAGCTGCACCATGACCCGACGATCCTGCAGATCCAGCAATGGCTGGAAGACCACTTCGCCGACAAGTTCCGTTTCGAGGACGTCGCCCGCGACCACGGCATGAGCATCCGCAACTTCATGCGGCGCTTCCAGGCCGCTACCGGCGACAAGCCGCTGCACTACCTGCAGCGACTGCGGATCGAGACCGCCAAGGGCATGCTCTCGAGCACGCGCAAGAGCATCAAGACGATCAGCTACGAGGTCGGCTACGACGACGCCAGCTTCTTCGCCCGCCTGTTCCGCCAGCACACCGAACTCTCTCCCCACCATTACCGTCGCCAGTTCATGCAGAAGGAAAGCTGAGCCGGACATCGCCGGGCCTGCCCGAACGGCATCGGCGCCGGCGCTTTCCCTACAGAACCTAGGATAGGTAGCCAGGTCGGCCTTCGCGGGTTCTCATGAATCCGCAGGCCCGCCGCAGACGCGGGCGTTCCGAACAACGACAAGAACGGACCTTTGCCATGCGCCTTTATCTGCTCGCCTTCCTGGCCCTCTTCGGTATGAATGCTATGGCCGCCGACAACTGGAAAGCCTTCCCCTACGACCAGAGCGCCTATGACTATCCAGGCGATAAGTTGAAGGAAGCCTGGCCGCGCCTGACCCGCGGCTTCGGCGACTATCCCTATCCGGACGCCGACTGGGTGGTGAACATGGCGACCGCCCATCCGGATGCCCTGGAAAAGACCGTGAAGGCCGGCACCGGCTTCACCGGCAAGCCGGAAGAGGCCGCGCAATATGCGGCGCGCCTGCAGGATGTCTGGCGCCTGCTGTTCCGCGGCGACTACGCCAAGGCCAAGGAGCAGGGACTGGCCCTGGGAGTCGGCGGCCAGGTACCGGCGATGTTCGCCCAGGTGCTCTACGCCATGTTCCTGGCTCCCGGCCAGGCGGAGAAACAGCGCCTGCTCGAAGAGGTCATCGACTACACCGAACAGGCCGGCCCGCTGGTCAAGGCCGATATCGTCGCCCAGTTCGGCAGCGTCTACGCCAAGGCGCGCCTGGCCGAGGAGCTATCGGTACCGGTAGTGCTCAAGCGCGGCTATACCAGCGAGATACCCAAGGAACTGGACGCCCTCCTGGCCAGGCAACCCAACCAGCCGTTCGCCCTGGCGCTCTACGGCGGCTACGAGGCGGGAGTGATCCGCAAGGTCGGCAAGCTGGTCGGCAAGATGACCTACGGGGTCAGCGCCGACAAGATGGAACAGTACTTCGCCCGCTCCTTCCGCCAGGCCAACGACCTGCCGATCGGCCACTACGAGTACGCCAACGCGCTGACCTACGTATACGGCGACGACGAGCGGGAGAAGGCCATCGCCCAACTGAAGCAGGCCGTGGCGATCAAGCCGATCAACGCCATGGAAGCCCTCGAAGTGGCCCATGCGAAGAAGCTCCTCGCCGGCTTCGAGCAGAACACCGCGCAGCGCTGAAACGCCGCGCGTCCATGAAAAAAGGGGTTGCCATCGGCAACCCCTTTCTCGTTTCCGCCCCGGATCAGGGCCGGTGCGGACGCGTCAGGTATTCGTGGGACTGCATTTCCAGCAGACGACTGAGGGTGCGCTGGAATTCGAACTCCAGCCGGCCGCCGCTGTAGAGATCCTTTAGCTCGACCTCGGCGGAGATGATCAGCTTGACGCTGCGGTCGTAGAACTCATCCACCAGGTTGATGAAACGCCGCGCCATGTCGTCCTTGGTGACGCCCATCTGCTCGACGTTGGAGATCAGCACGGCGTGGAAAATCTTCGCCAGCTCGATGTAGTCGTTCTGGCTGCGCGGGCCGTCGCACAGCTCACGGAATTCGAACCAGGCCACGTCGTCGCAGGTCAGGCGCGCGCGGATCTCGCGGTTCTCGATCATCAGCGCCTCGTCGCGCTGGGCCTTGGCACAGTCCGGGGTCAGGGCCTTGAAGCTGCGCGCCATCTCCTCCTCGACCTGTTCGCTGAGCGGCCAGTGGAACAGCTCGGCCTGCTCCAGCGCGCGCAGGCGATAGTCGACGCCGCTATCGACGTTGACGATCTCGGTATGTTCCTTGAGCAGGGCGATCGCCGGCAGGAAACGGGCGCGTTGCAGGCCGTCCTTGTACAGGCCGTCCGGCACGATGTTGGAGGTCGCCACCAGGCTCACGCCGTTCTTGAACAGCTCTTCCAGCAGGGTGGCGAGGATCATCGCATCGGTGATGTCGGAGACGAAGAACTCGTCGAAGCAGATCACCCGCGCCTCGTCGGCGAAGCGCTTGCCGATGATGGTCAGCGGGTTCTTCTCGCCCTTGAGGGTCTTCAGTTCTTCGTGCACCCGCTTCATGAAGCGGTGGAAGTGCGTGCGCACCTTCTGCTCGAACGGCAGCGACTCGAAGAAAGTGTCCACCAGGTAGGTCTTGCCACGGCCGACGCCGCCCCAGAAATACAGGCCCTTCACCGGCCCGCCGGACTTCCTGCCGAGCAGCTTGCCGAACAGGCCGGGCTTGGCGTGGTCGGCGGCGACCAGGTCATCGTAGAGGCGTTGCAGATGCTTCACGGCATTCGCCTGTGCGGCATCGTGGAAGAAATCGGGGCGTTGGAGATCGGCCTGGTAGCGCTCGAGGGGCGTCATGATCGGTAGCAATGCAACGAAAACGGGGCCGTCACTTTAGCGACGACCCCGTCTCTTGGCAATCGGCCATCCGTCGAGGATGTACCGGGGCTGCCTACTCCTGCGGTGCCAGCGCTTCGCGGGTGCGCTCGATGGCGGCGTCACGGGCGGCGGCGTCGGCGAAGGCCGGGCTCTGCGCCACCGCCTCGCCATCCAGCCACAGGCCAAAGGCATTGCCCTCGGCCCGCAGGTCGGCAGTCTCGCCAGCCAGCAGGCGCTTGCTCACCGCACCGGCGGCCTTGCCGTCGGCGAAGGCGCGGGACAGCAGTAGCTGTTCGCCGGCGGCGTCCAGCAGGCGGAAGCGGAAGCTGCCGTCGTCGTCGCGGAAGCTGACCAGGCGCGCAGCCTTGGCGGCCTTCTTCTTGCCGCTCTCGGCACTTTTCAGCGGCTCGCGCAGGGAGCGCAGGCCGACTGCCTCGCGCAACTCGGCGATGAATGGGGTGGCGATGCGGCGCGCCTTGGCGGCACCTGCGAGGAGAATGTCCTCGATATCGTCCGGCTTGGCGATCAGCGCCTGGTAACGCTCGCGAGCCTCGCCCAGTTCGTTGTCGAGCAACTGGAACAGGCGCTGCTTGGCTTCGCCCCAGGCCAGGCCTTCGAGCAGTTCCTGGCGGAACGCGGCGACCTGTTCGGCGCTGGCGAAGGCCGAGTAAAGAAGGAACAGGTGCGAACTGTCCGGGTCTTTCGGCTCGCCCGGCGCGCGCGAGTCGGTGACGATGCGTGCGATGGCGTCCTTGAGCTGCCTGGACGGGCTGAACAGCGGGATGGTGTTGTCGTAGCTCTTGGACATCTTGCGCCCGTCCAGGCCCGGCAGGGTGGCGACGTTTTCCTCGATCACCGCTTCGGGCAGGACGAAGAACTCGCGGCCGTTGCCGAACAGGTGGTTGAAACGCTGGCCGATGTCGCGGGCCATCTCCACGTGCTGCACCTGGTCGCGGCCGACCGGAATCTTGTGCGCGTTGAACATCAGGATGTCCGCGGCCATCAGCACCGGATAGCTGTAGAGGCCCATGGTCACGCCGGCGTCCGGGTCTTCGCCGGCCTCGACATTGCGGTCCACCGCGGCCTTGTAGGCATGCGCGCGGTTGAGCAGGCCCTTGGCACTGACGCAGGTGAGCAACCAGGTCAGCTCGGGAATCTCGGGGATGTCCGACTGCCGGTAGAAGGTCGCACGCTCGACGTCCAGGCCGCCGGCCAGCCAGGTCGCGGCGATTTCCAGGCGCGAGCGCTGGATACGAGCGGGATCGTCGCACTTGATCAAGGCGTGGTAGTCCGCCAGGAAGTAGAACGAATCCACGTCGCTCCGACGGCTGGCGAGGATCGCCGGGCGGATGGCGCCGGCGTAGTTGCCCAGGTGCGGAGTGCCGGTAGGAGTGATGCCGGTCAGGATACGAGTAGTCATGCGATACCAGATGTCAGGCAAAGAAAAGAATGGCGCGCCGGATGGTAGCAGGGCCGGCGCGACGACGTCAGTCCTGCAGGCGTGGCAGCAACAGGTCCTTCAGATCGATCAGCTTGCCATGGAAGAAATGTCCGCTTTCTGCCACCCGCAACAGCTCGTGCGGTCGTGCCAGGGACTCGCTCCAGGCATATACCGCGGCCGGCGTGACCACGTCGTCGTCCTCCGGCTGCACCACGGTCAGCGGGCAACGCGCAGGCAGGCTGACCGCGAAGCGTTCCACCGGCGGCGCGATCATGAACAGCCGCGCCAGCCCGACGCCCTGCGCTTCCAGGCGCCCCGCCAGATTGCCGGCGACGCAGGAGCCGAAGGAAAAGCCCATCAGTGTCAGCGGCAACCCCGGATGGCGTGCCAGCAACCAGCGCGCGGCGGCCTCGGCGTCGTCGATCTCGCCGATCCCCTCGCCATAGCTGCCAGCGCTCTGGCCAACGCCACGGAAGTTGAAACGCAGGGTCGCCAGGCCGGCATCGCGGGCGCTGCGTTGCAGAGTGGCGACCACCTTGTTCTGCATGGTGCCGGCGAACAGCGGGTGCGGATGGCAGACCAGGGCGATGCCGCGGGCATCGGGCAGATCGAGGTGCAGGGCTTCCAGCGGCCCGCAGGGGCCATCGATGGATACAGGGATTTCGCGGGTAGACAAACAGGAACTCCGTGACCCCGGCTCGGGTCGACTCGTCTAGCAGATTACTCCAAGCGACACAGGCACTTACTCGCGTGCCGTGGTATACAGCTCGGACTCAAGCCGTTAACGTAAAGCAAAGCCGTCTATAGAGGAAGGATTCGCGTGGAACAGTCGCTCACCGCCTGGCTGCTGCCGGCCCTCGCCCTGGTCGCCGGGGTCGCCATCGGTTTTCTGATCGCCCGCCTGCTGCCCAACGCCGCGCCGAACAAGGTGCAACGCCAGATGGACGACCTGCAGGACCGCTTCGACAGCTATCAGCGCGAAGTCGTGACCCATTTCAACACCACCGCCAGCCTCGTGAAGAAGCTGACCCAGAGCTACCAGGACGTGCAGGAGCACCTCTCCGACGGCGCCCAGCGCCTGGCCCTGGACGAACAGACCCGCCAGCGCCTGCTGGCTGCACTGCATGCCGACGAGGCCTATCCGGCCGAGCGCCGCGAGCGCCTGACTCCGCCGGCCTCCGGCGAAGTGCCGAAGGACTATGCGCCGAAAAGCCCGGACAGCCCCGGCACCCTCGACGCCACCTACGGCCTGAAAGGCAAGTACTGACGCGCTGCGCGAACCTGCCGACGCCCATGAAAAAGCCCCGCATCCGCGGGGCTTTTTCATGGCTGCGAGACGATCAGATCGCCTGGCGCTCGCGCAACAGGTCGAGCACCTGCTTCACGCCGTCCTCGACGCTCAGCGCCTGGGTATCGATCACCAGGTCGGCATCCAGCGGCACGTCGTAGGGGAAGGACTCGCCGGGGATATTGTCCTCGCCCGCCGCATACAGCCCCTGGGGATCGCGTTCGCGGCAGACCTGCGGCGACGCCTGCACATAGACGGTGATCAGGCGCTCGGCGCCGATCAGCGCCCTGGCCTGCTCGCGCCCTTCCGCGCTCGGCGCGACGAAGGCGCAGAGGCTGATCAACCCGGCCTCGTTGAACTGCTTGGCGACATGGGCGGTACGCAGCCAGTTCTCGGTGCGCCCGGCGCGGTCCTGCGGCAACCCCTTGTTCAGGTCGTGGCGCAGGTTCTGCCCGTCCAGCACGTAGACCGCGCGGCCCATATCGAACAGCTTGCGCTCCACGGCATAGGCCAGGGTACTCTTGCCGGCGCCGGAGAGGCCGCTGAACAGTACGGTCGCCGGCTGCTGGCCGAAGCGGCCGGCACGCTCCTCGCGCGTCACATGGGCATTCGAGCCGTGATGAGCGCTGCTGCCATGGGCCGCCGGCGGAGCGGAGATGATCATGCCGGCGCCAACGGTGCCGTTGGTCAGGCGATCGATGACGATGAAGGCGCCGGTGGTGCGGTTCTGCTCATAGCCATCGAGCGCGATGGGCGCGTCCAGGCTGACCTTGACCCTGGCGATCTCGTTCAGCTTCAGCTCGCTGCCCGGGGTCCGCTCCAGGGTGTTCACGTCCACCTTGTGGACGATGCTCGGAATCGAACCCGGCACATAGCTGGTAGCGCGCTTGATATCGTACTTCTTGCCCGGAAGCATCGGCTCCTCGGCCATCCACACCAGCATGGCATCGAAGCCGTCGGTGACCAGCGGGCGATTGTCGGCATGCACCAGCATGTCGCCGCGGGAAACGTCGATCTCGTCTTCCAGGGTCAGGGTGACGGCCTGGCCGGGACCGGCCTGCTCCAGTTCGCCCTCGAAGGTGACGATGGATTTCACCTTGCTCCCCTTGCCCGACGGCAATGCCACCACCTCGTCGCCCTTGCGCACCACGCCGCTGGCCAGGGTGCCGGCGAAACCGCGGAAGTTCAGGTTCGGCCGGTTCACGTACTGCACCGGGAAGCGCATGTCATCGAGGTTGCGGTCGGCGGCGATCTCGACGGTTTCGAGGATTTCCATCAGCGACTGGCCGGCGTACCAGGGCGAACGCTCGGACTTGTTGACCACGTTGTCGCCCTTGAGCGCCGACATCGGCACGAAGTGCAGCGAACTGGTCTTCAGACCGATCTTCTCGGCAAAGGCCAGGTAGTCGGCCTTGATCTGTTCAAAGACACCCTGGTCGAAGTCCTTCAGGTCCATCTTGTTGATGGCGACCACGATATGCCGGATACCCAGCAGGGACGCGATGAAACTGTGCCGGCGGGTCTGGGTCTGCACGCCGTAGCGGGCATCGATCAGGATGATCGCCAGGTCGCAGGTCGAGGCACCGGTAGCCATGTTGCGGGTGTACTGCTCATGGCCGGGCGTGTCGGCGATGATGAACTTGCGCTTGGCGGTGCTGAAGTAGCGGTACGCCACATCGATAGTGATGCCCTGCTCGCGCTCGGCCTGCAGGCCATCGACCAGCAGCGCCAGGTCGACGTCGTCGCCCGTGGTGCCGACTTTCTTCGAGTCGCGGGTGATGGCCTCGAGGTGATCCTCGTAGATCATCTTGGAGTCGTGCAGCAGGCGCCCGATCAGGGTGCTCTTGCCGTCATCGACGTTGCCGCAGGTAAGGAAGCGCAGCAGTTCCTTGCGTTCGTGCTGCCCCAGGTAGGCGAGGATGTCCTCGCTGATCAGATCGGATTGATGAGACATGCTGCGTATCCTCAGAAATAGCCCTGACGTTTCTTTTCTTCCATCGAACCGGCCTGGTCATGGTCGATGACCCGACCCTGGCGTTCGGAAGTACGCGTCAGGAGCATTTCCTGGATGATTTCCGGCAGCGTGGTGGCGCTGGACTCGACCGCGCCGGTGAGCGGGTAGCAGCCGAGGGTACGGAAGCGCACCATGCGCTTCTCGATACGGGCTTTCTCTTCGTCAGAGAGATGCTCGAGGATGCGCTCGTCGTCGATCATGATCAGCGTGCCGTTCTTCTCGATAACCTCGCGCTCGGCGGCGAAGTACAGCGGGACGATCGGGATGCCTTCCAGGTAGATGTATTGCCAGATGTCCAGCTCGGTCCAGTTGGACAGCGGGAAGACGCGGATCGACTCGCCCTTCTTCACCTTGCCGTTGTAGATGTTCCACAACTCGGGACGCTGGTTCTTCGGGTCCCAGCGGTGCTTGCTGTCGCGGAACGAATAGACCCGTTCCTTGGCCCGCGACTTCTCCTCGTCGCGGCGCGCACCGCCGAAGGCAGCGTCGAAACCGTACTTGTCCAGGGCCTGCTTGAGTCCCTCGGTCTTCATCACGTCGGTGTGCTTGGCGCTGCCGTGGGTGAACGGGTTGATGCCCTGGGCGACGCCGTCCGGGTTGACGTGGGTGATCAGGTCCAGGCCCATTTCTTCGACCATCCGATCGCGGAACCTGTACATCTCCTGGAATTTCCAGCGGGTGTCCACGTGCATCACCGGGAAGGGCAGCTTGCCGGGGAAGAAGGCCTTGCGGGCCAGGTGCAGCATGACCGCGGAATCCTTGCCGATCGAGTACAGCATCACCGGGTTATCGAACTCGGCGGCCACCTCGCGGATGATGTGGATGCTTTCCGCCTCCAGCTGTTTCAGGTGCGTCAGTTTGTCGACCATGGCTACTCACGGAATTGCTTATGGACGGCCGTCGGGCCGTAGACGAACGCGCACTCTATCACAGCGCAAGGCTCTAAAAGATTCGCCATTTATACCGAAAAAATATACCCATATAGCCATCAGCGCTCAGCCTCGCAGCCGGCGAAAACACTGGCGTCGAGAGGTTTTCCAGGGGCGTTTCGCAGACCGGGCGGACAAAGCTGAGACGGCATCGTCCCGGACCGGACAAAGCCGTCGCCGCGACAGCGAGCAGACGGTCCGCCCCCTTTCGGCGGCTCGACTTGTACGCCGGCGGCACTGCGCTAGCATAGCGGGCATCGTCATTCCGCCAAGAAGCCCCCAGATGCGCCGTACCGCCCTCGCCCTGCCCCTGTTCTTTCTGGTCTCAGCATGCAGCAGCGAACCGACGCCACCACCGAAACCCGCCGCCAAACCCCAGGCTCGCACCGTCATTTCACCCCGCCCCGTACGCCAGTCGGTGCAACCGATACTGCCGCTGCGCGGCGATTACGCGAACAATCCGGCGGCACAGCGCTTCATCGACAGGATGGTCAGCCAGCACGGCTTCAACCGCCAGCAACTGCACGACCTGTTCGCCCAGACCCAGCGCCTGGACTGGGTGATCCGCCTGATGGACCGGCAAGCCCCGACCTATACCCCACCCAGCGGACCGAACGGCGCCTGGCTGCGCTACCGGAAGAAGTTCGTCACGCCAGGCAACGTACAGAACGGCGTGCTGTTCTGGGACCAATACGAAACCGACCTGCAACGGGCATCGCGCGTCTACGGCGTGCCGCCGGAGATCATCGTCGGCATCATCGGCGTGGAAACCCGCTGGGGGCGTGTGATGGGCAAGACGCGGATCATCGATGCGCTGTCCACCCTGTCCTTCTCCTACCCTCGCCGCGCGGAATTCTTCAGCGGCGAACTGGAGCAATTCCTCCTCCAGGCGCGCAAGGAAGGCACCGACCCGCTGGCCCTGCGCGGTTCCTATGCCGGCGCCATGGGCTACGGCCAGTTCATGCCGTCTTCATTCACCAAGTACGCGGTGGACTTCGATGGCGATGGGCATATCGACCTGTGGAATCCGCGTGACGCCATCGGCAGCGTCGCCAACTATTTCAAGCAGCACGGCTGGGTCAGCGGCGATCGCGTGGCGGTTCCCGCCAGTGGCCGGGCTCCCTCGCTGGAAGATGGCTTCAAGACGCTGTACCCGCTGGACGTGCTCGCTTCCGCCGGATTACGCCCGCAGGGTCCGCTCGGCGGCCACCGGCAAGCCAGCCTGCTGCGCCTGGACATGGGCAGGAACTACCAGTACTGGTACGGCTTGCCGAACTTCTACGTGATCACCCGCTACAACCACAGCACCCACTACGCGATGGCTGTCTGGGAACTGGGCAAGGAGGTCGACCGGGTGCGTCACCGCTCCGTCGTCAGGCAGGATTAGGACAGTCGATGAACAGGTGCTCGATGGCGAAGCGCTTGCCCAGGTAGTCGCCCAGCGCCTGCACCCCGTAGCGCTCGGTGGCGTGGTGTCCGGCGGCGATGAAGCTGATGCCGTTCTCCCGCGCGCTGTGCACGGTCTGCTCGGAAACCTCGCCGGTCAGGTAGGCATCGACGCCGGCGGCGATCGCCTGGTCGATATAGCCCTGGGCGCCGCCGGTGCACCAGGCGATGCGTCGGATCGGCTGGCCGGCGTCGACCAGCAGCGGCTCGCGCCCCAGCGCATCGCGCACATGCCGAGCGAAATCGGCAGGCTGCATCGGCTCGGCAAGCGAACCGAGGAGGACGATGGAACGCGGGTTGCCCGGCTCCAACGGCCCTTCCACTTCGAAGCCGAGCTGCCGGGCGAACTGCACGTTGTTGCCCACCTCCGGATGCAGATCCAGTGGCAGGTGGTAAGCGAGCAGACTGATATCGTTGTTCAGCAGGGTCTTCAGGCGCCGTTGCTTCATGCCGACCACGCAGGGATTCTCACCCTTCCAGAAGTAGCCGTGATGCACCAGCACCACGTCGGCGTCGGCCTCCACGGCGGCATCCAGCAGCGCCTGGCTGGCAGTGACCCCGCTGACGATCCGCCGCACCTGCGGCCGGCCCTCGACCTGCAGGCCGTTCGGGCAGTAGTCCTGGATGCGCGCGGCATCCAGATAACGGTCGGCCTCTTCGACCAGGGTGCTCAGGGCGATAGCCATGCAAATTCCTCTTCATTCAGGCAGGGCGCGCCGCTCCTCTAATGGACGGCTTCCCCCTATAATGGGCGCCACCTTATCGGCCGCTTTTCGGCCTCGCAACCCCAAGGATTGTCCCGATGCCCAAGGCCCTGCGTTTCCTCGGCTGGCCCGTGCTGGTCGGCGTGCTGCTGGCCCTGCTGATCATCCAGCGCAACCCCGAGCTGGTCGGCCTGCCACGCCAGGAGGTGCACGTCGAGCAGGCGCCTCTGCTCAGCCGTCTGCAGGAAGGCCCGGTGTCCTATGCCAATGCGGTGAGCCGGGCGGCTCCGGCAGTGGCCAACCTGTACACCACCAAGATGGTCAGCAAGCCCTCCCACCCATTGTTCGACGACCCGATGTTCCGCCGCTTCTTCGGCGACAACCTGCCACAACAGAAGCGCATGGAATCGAGCCTCGGCTCGGCGGTGATCATGAGCGCGGAAGGCTACCTGCTGACCAACAACCACGTGACCGCTGGCGCCGACCAGATCATCGTGGCCTTGCGCGACGGCCGCGAAACCATCGCCCAGTTGGTCGGCAGCGACCCGGAAACCGACCTGGCCGTGCTGAAGATCGACCTTAAGAACCTGCCGGCGATGACCCTCGGCCGCTCCGACGGCATTCGCACCGGCGACGTCTGCCTCGCCATCGGCAACCCGTTCGGCGTCGGCCAGACCGTGACCATGGGCATCATCAGCGCCACCGGACGCAACCAGCTCGGCCTGAACACCTACGAAGACTTCATCCAGACCGACGCGGCGATCAACCCCGGTAACTCCGGCGGCGCGCTGGTGGACGCTGCCGGCAACCTGATCGGCATCAACACGGCGATCTTCTCCAAGTCCGGCGGCTCCCAGGGTATCGGCTTCGCCATCCCGACCAAGCTGGCCCTGGAGGTCATGCAGTCGATCATCGAGCACGGCCAGGTGATCCGCGGCTGGCTCGGCGTCGAGGTCAAGGCGCTGACCCCGGAACTGGCGGAGTCGCTGGGCCTCGGCGAAACCGCCGGGATCGTCGTCGCCGGCGTCTATCGCGACGGCCCGGCGGCACGCGGCGGCCTGCTGCCGGGCGACGTGATCCTGACCATCGACAAGCAGGAAGCCAGCGACGGCCGCCGCTCGATGAACCAGGTGGCGCGCACCCGTCCGGGACAGAAGATCAGCATCGTGGTGCTGCGCAACGGACAGAAGGTCAACCTGACCGCCGAGGTCGGCCTGCGTCCGCCGCCGGCACCGGCTCCACAGCAGAAACAGGACGGCGGCGAGTGATCCCCGCCATTGAAAACGGCGCCCTCGGGCGCCGTTTTCGTATCACTTGAGGAAGTGCAGGGCGTCCAGTAGCGCCTGGTTCTGCTCCGGACTGCCGATGGTGATACGCAGGAACTGGTCGATCCGCGCCTGCTTGAAATGGCGGACGATCACTCCCTGCTCGCGCAGGGTCGAGGCAATCTGCCCGGCATCATGCTGCGGATGACGGGCGAAGACGAAGTTGGCGGCCGACGGTAGCACCTCGAAGCCCAGCGCCTGCAAAGAGGCGCTCAACGCCTCGCGGCTATCGATCACTGCCTGGCAGGTCCGACGGAAATAGGCGTCGTCCTCGAAAGCCGCCGCCGCGCCGGCGATCGCCAGGCGATCCAGCGGGTAGGAATTGAAACTGTTCTTGATCCGCTCCAGCGCCTCGACCAGATCGGCATGGCCGACCGCCAGGCCGACCCGCAGGCCGGCCAGGGAGCGCGACTTGGACAGCGTCTGGGTGACCAGCAGGTTCGGGTAGCGATCGACCAGGGCGATGGCGCTCTCGCCACCGAAGTCGACATAGGCCTCGTCGACCACCACCACCGAATCCGGCGACGCCTTCAGCATCGCTTCGATGGCGTCCAGCGGCAGCAGGCAGCCGGTCGGCGCGTTCGGATTGGGGAAGATGATCCCGCCGTTGGGCCGCGCGTAGTCTTCGACGCGGATGCGGAACCTTTCATCCAGCGCGATCTTCTCGTGCGCGATCCCGTACAGGCCGCAATAGACCGGGTAGAAGCTGTAGGTCACGTCCGGGAACAGCAGCGGCAGGTCGTGTTGGAACAGGCCATGGAAAATGTGCGCGAGCACCTCGTCGGAGCCGTTGCCGACGAACACTTGGTTGGCCTGTACGCCGTAGTGCGCGGCGACCGCCTGCTTCAACCGCTCGCCGTTGGGATCGGGATACAGGCGCAGGTCGTCGTTGAGTTCCGCCTGCATCGCGGCGAGCGCCTGTGGCGACGGACCGTAGGGATTCTCGTTGGTGTTCAGCTTGACCAGCCGCGACAGCTTCGGCTGCTCGCCCGGCACATAAGGCACCAGGTCCTTGACGAAGGGACTCCAGAATTTGCTCATGCTCAGGCCTCCTTCTCGTCGAGGATGCGGTATTCGGCGCTGCGCGCGTGGGCGGTCAACGACTCGCCGCGAGCCAGCACCGAAGCGGTGCGACCGAGGACCGAAGCGCCCTCGGCCGAGCAGTTGATGATCGACGAACGCTTCTGGAAGTCATATACCCCCAGCGGCGAAGAGAAACGCGCGGTACCGGAGGTCGGCAGCACGTGGTTCGGGCCGGCGCAGTAGTCGCCCAGGGCCTCGGCAGTGTAGCGGCCCATGAAGATCGCGCCGGCATGGCGGATCTCCGGCAGCCAGCTTTCCGGATCGGCCACCGACAGCTCCAGGTGTTCCGGGGCGATGCGGTTGGCCACCGCACAGGCCTGGGCCTGGTCGGCGACCTGGATCAGCGCGCCGCGCCCCTCCAGGGAGGTGCGGATAATCTCGGCGCGCTCCATGGTCGGCAGCAGGCGAGCGATGCTGTCCGCGACGCGGTCCAGGAACGCCGCGTCCGGACTGACCAGGATCGACTGGGCGTCTTCGTCGTGTTCGGCCTGGGAGAACAGGTCCATGGCGATCCAGTCGGGATCGGTCTGGCCATCGCAGACCACGAGGATTTCCGAGGGACCGGCGATCATGTCGATGCCGACCTGGCCGAACACGTGACGCTTGGCGGTGGCCACGTAGATGTTGCCGGGGCCGACGATCTTGTCCACCCGCGGCACGCTTTCGGTGCCGTAGGCCAACGCGGCCACGGCCTGTGCCCCGCCGATGGTGAAGACACGGTCGACACCGGCGATGCAGGCGGCGGCGAGGACGATCTCGTTGATCTCGCCGCGCGGGGTCGGTACGACCATGACCACTTCGGACACCCCGGCGACCTTGGCCGGGATCGCATTCATCAGCACCGAGGACGGGTAGGACGCCTTGCCGCCCGGCACATAGAGCCCGGCGCGGTCCAGCGGGGTGACCTGCTGGCCGAGCACCGTGCCGTCGGCCTCGGTGTAGCGCCAGGAACCCTGCTTCTGCTTCTCGTGGTAGCTGCGCACGCGCTCGGCGGCGACTTCCAGGGCTTCGCGCTGGGCTACGGTGATACGGGTGAGAGCCAGCTCCAGGCGCTCGCGCGGCAGGATCAGGTCGGCCATCGAGGCGGCCTGGAGACCGTCGAAGCGCTGGGTGAACTCGACCACGGCGGCGTCGCCACGGCTGCGTACGGCGGCGATGATGTCGAGGACGCGCTGGTTGACCGAATCGTCGGAGACACTTTCCCAGCTCAGCAGATGATCCAGATGACGCCCGAAGTCCGGATCAGCGGCATTGAGTCGACGGATAGCGAAGGGAGCGGTCATAGCGAGCCTCTTTTATGGATGGCGTTGTCTCGGGCGCCGCTAGACTACCAAGCCCACCGTGCGGGCACCCGAGAAAATTTGGCTATGACACGGATAGGCAGGTGCGGCGCGGAGCCGCACGGGTATCAGTGACGGTGTCGCGCCTCGACGGCGTCGCGCAGGGTATCGATCAGCGACTGGATGCGACCGTGCTGCATCTTCATCGAGGCCTTGTTGACCACCAGGCGCGAGCTGATCGTGGCGATCAGTTCCTGGGGCTCCAGGCCGTTGGCGCGCAGGGTATTGCCGGTATCCACGACGTCGATGATCTTGTCGGCGAGACCGACCAGGGGCGCCAGCTCCATCGAGCCGTACAGCTTGATCACGTCGACCTGGCGGCCCTGCTCGGCGTAGTAGCGCTTGGCGACATTGACGAACTTGGTGGCCACCCGCAGGCGTCCCTTGGGTTCAGGCGCGCCAATGGCGCCGGCGGTCATCAGCTTGCAGTTGGCGATACGCAGGTCCAGCGGTTCGTAGAGTCCCTGGCCGCCGTACTCCATCAGCACGTCCTTGCCGGCCACGCCGAGATCGGCGGCGCCATGCTCGACATAGGTCGGCACGTCGGTGGCGCGCACGATGAGCAGGCGCACATCGGACAGGGACGTCGGGATGATCAGCTTGCGGCTCTTGTCCGGGTTCTCCGACGGTACGATGCCCGCCGCTGCGAGCAGCGGCAGGGTATCGTCGAGAATCCGGCCCTTGGACAAGGCGATGGTCAGCATTTGCGCGACAGCCTCCGCTAGCCCGGTACGCGGCGGATCTTGGCGCCGAGCAGCTGGAGTTTCTCTTCGATGCACTCGTAGCCACGGTCGATGTGGTAGATGCGATCGATCAGGGTGTCGCCTTCGGCCACCAGGCCGGCGATCACCAGGCTCGCGGATGCGCGCAGGTCGGTCGCCATGACCGGAGCGCCCTTGAGCTTGGGTACGCCGGTGACGATGGCGGTGTTGCCTTCGACGAGGATTTGCGCACCCATGCGGTTCATTTCGTAAACATGCATGAAGCGGTTCTCGAAGACCGTCTCGATGACCGCGCCGGTGCCTTCGGCAACCGCGTTCATGGAGATGAACTGGGCCTGCATGTCGGTGGGGAACGCCGGGTACGGCGCGGTACGCACGTTGACCGCCTTCGGCCGGTTGCCCTTCATGTCCAGCTCGATCCAGTTGCTGCCGGTGCTGATGTGGGCACCGGCCTCTTCCAGCTTCTGCAGGACCGCCTCGAGGATGGTCGGGTCGGTATCCTTCAACTTCACCCGGCCGCCGGTCGCGGCCGCGGCCACCAGGTAGGTGCCGGTCTCGATACGGTCGGGCAGTACGTCGTAGCGAGCGCCGCCGAGGCGCTTCACGCCTTCGATGACGATGGTATCGGAGCCAGCGCCCTGGACGTTGGCGCCCATGGCGTTCAGGCAGTTGGCCAGGTCGACCACCTCAGGCTCGCGAGCGGCGTTCTGCAGCACGGTGCGGCCGTTGGCCAGCGCGGCGGCCATCATCAGGTTCTCGGTGCCGGTCACGCTGACGGTATCGAAGAAGAAGTGACCGCCACGCAGGCCGCCGGCGGGCGCCTTGGCCTTGATGTAGCCGCCTTCGACCTCGATCTGCGCGCCCATGGCCTCGAGACCGCGGATATGCAGGTCGACCGGACGCGAACCGATCGCGCAACCGCCCGGCAGGGCCACTTCGGCCTCGCCGAAGCGCGCCAGCATCGGGCCCAGCACCAGGATCGAGGCACGCATGGTCTTCACCAGTTCGTACGGCGCGACCAGGGTCTTGATGCTGCTGGCGTCGACTTCGACGTTGAGCTTCTCGTCGATGATCGGCTGCACGCCCATGCGGCCGAACAGTTCGATCATGGTGGTAATGTCGTGCAGGTGCGGCAGGTTGCAGACGGTGACCGGAGTATCGGCCAGCAGGGTCGCGGCCAGGATCGGCAGCGCCGAGTTCTTCGCGCCGGAAATGCGGATTTCGCCATCGAGGCGGTTACCGCCGGTAATAATCAGTTTATCCATTGCAATGATCCCCCGTGGGCTCAGGAACGCTCGGCCCAGGCGGCGCGGCTGAAGAATTTCATGGTGACGGCATGGATGCTGCCATCGGCGATCCAGGCGTTCAAATGGGCGTAGACCTGCTGCTGACGCTTGACCGGGCTCTGGCCGGCCAGTTCGTCGCTGATCAGATTCAGTTGGAAATTGCACCCTTCGCCCTCGACTTCCACCTGGGTGCCGGGGAGTTTTTCCTGGAGAAGGCTCTTAACGTCTTCGGCCTGCATGCTCAACCTCAATCGGGCGCCCTACGCGCACGGTCGGCCATCATACAAAAAAGCCCTCCGCCTGCGAACCCCAGGAAGGGACGCGCAGACGGAGGGCCGCTCGTTCCGCCGGCCGGTCATTCCTGCAAAGGCAGGATCTCCAGAAGGCTGCTGACCTTGGCAATCTCCCGCATGTCGTCCGGCAAGGCCCTGACGCTCAGGACCTTGCCGGCCTTGCGTGCGTCGCGCATGAAGGCCAGCAACAGGGAAATGCCCACGCTGCTGGAGCGCTCCACCGCCGAGCAGTCGACGACCAGTTCCGCCGCCTGGCTGGCGCGGATCAGCCGACCGCCCTGCTCGCGCAACGCCGGCCCGCTGCTGTAGTCGAGCACGCCGGCGAGCTGCAGTTCGCCGGCCGCGCCTTCGCGCAGGCTGGCCTGGCTCATTTCGCCCCGGCCTCTTCCGCTTTCGCGGTTTCCTTGGCCTTGGCGACCACCTCGCCCCAGCCGGCGATGGTCTTCTCGAGGTCGTTGCGGTTCTTCTGCATGGTGTCGGCGAACTGGTCGCGGAACAGCTTGCCGATGTTGATGCCGTTGATGATCACGTTGCGGACCTTCCAGCCACCTGCCAGGTTGGTCATGGTGTAGGAGACCGGGTAGACCGTGCCCTTGCTGTCACGGATTTCCATGTTGACGCTGGCGCGATCGTCGCTCGGCTTGGCCGAACTAGGCAGCACGCGGATGTCCTGGTTGTCGTATTCGAGCAGCGCGTTGCCGTAGAACTGCATCAGGCTGTTCTTGAACACTTCCTCGAAGCGCTTGATCTGCTCGGGTGAGGCCTGGCGCGAGTACTTGACGGTCATCACGCTCTTGGCGATGCCTTCGGCATCGACCACCGGCCCGAGGATACGGTCGAGAGTGGCATAGAGCTTTTGCGGATCGGCCTTGTAGGCGGACTTGTTGGCCTTGATGTCGGAAAGCAGTTCGTCGACCGTGCCCTGCACCACCTGTTGCGGAGTCGGCGCCGCCATGGAAAGCAGCGGGAAAGCCGCCAGGAACACCAGCAGGCCGCGACGCAGAAGAGTCAGCATGGAAGAAAACCTCACTTTTTGGCTTCGTCTTTGTTAACCGAGTTCAGCAGGAACTTGCCGATCAGGTCTTCCAGCACCAGCGCCGACTGGGTGTCGTGGATGGTGCTGCCGTCCTTCAGAACATCCTCGTCGCCGCCGACGCTGATGCCGATGTATTTCTCGCCCAGCAGGCCGGCGGTCAGGATCGACGCCGTGGAGTCGACCGGCAGGTTGTTCACGTTCTGGTTGATCTCCATGGTCACGCGACCAGTGTAGCTGTCGCGATCCAGGTCGACCGCCGTCACCTTGCCGATCGTCACGCCGGCCAGGGTGACCTTGCCGCGCACGGTAACACCGGCGATGTTGTCGAAGTAGGCGTAGACCTTGTAGGTATCGCCGGCGTTGCCCACGCTCAGGCCGCTGACCCGCAGGGCCAGCAGCAACAGGGCCAGCAGGCCGGCCAGGAGGAACAGGCCGACACCGATTTCCAGGGTGCGGGTTTGCATTCAGAAATCTCCAAACATCAAAGCAGTCAGAATGAAGTCGAGCCCCAGCACCGCCAGGGAGGCATAGACCACGGTCCGAGTCGTCGCCCGGCTGATTCCTTCCGAGGTCGGCTCGCAGTCGTAGCCTTGGTAGACCGCGATCCAGGTCACCACGAAGGCGAATACGATACTTTTGATCACGCCGTTGAGCACATCCTCGGTGAACTGCACGCTGTTCTGCATGTTCGCCCAGAACGACCCCTCGTATACGCCCAGCCAGTCGACCGCGACCATCGCCCCGCCCCAGATGCCGACCACGCTGAAGATCGCGGCGAGCAGCGGCATGGAGATGAAACCGGCCCACAGGCGCGGCGCGACGATGTACTTGAGCGGGTCGACACCGATCATTTCCAGGCTGGAAAGCTGTTCGGTGGCCTTCATGTTGCCGATTTCCGCGGTAAGCGCAGAGCCGGCACGGCCGGCGAACAGCAGGCCGGTCACCACCGGCCCCAGTTCGCGCAGCAGGGTCAGGGCCACCATCTGCCCGACCGCCTGCTCGGAACCATAGGAAATCAGGATGTTGTAGCCCTGCAGGGCCAGCACCATGCCAATGAACAGGCCCGAGACAACGATGATCGCCAGCGACAGCACGCCTACCGAGTAGAGTTGCTTCACCAGCAGGTGCAAACCGGTGCCTGGCGTGCGCCGGCCGAGCAGGGCGTGGCCGAGGAACAGGGTCGAGCGGCCGAGCGCGGCGACCACGTCCAGGCCGGCGCGGCCGAACAGGCGGATACGTTCGAGGGGAGAGACTCTACGCATCAGCGCTCTCCCAGCAGGTCGGCCCGGTAGTCGCGGGCCGGATAATGGAACGGAACGGGACCATCCGGGATTCCCTTGACGAACTGGCGGATACGAGGATCGTCGGTTTCCTTGAGGACGTCCGGCGTCCCGTGGCCAAGTACCCGGCCGTCGCCGACGATATAGATGTAGTCGGCGATGCTGGCGGTCTCGGCCAGGTCATGGGAAACCACGATGCTGGTGATGCCGAGGGCATCGTTGAGCAGGCGGATCAGGCGCACCAGGACGCCCATGGCGATCGGATCCTGCCCCACGAACGGCTCGTCGTAGAGCAGGATCTGCGGGTCCAGGGCGATCGCCCGGGCCAGGGCGACGCGGCGCTTCATGCCGCCGGAAAGCTCGTCCGGCATCAGTTCCACGGCGCCGCGCAGGCCGACGGCCTGAAGCTTCATCAGGACGATGTCGCGGATCATCTCTTCCGGCAGCTGGGTATGCACACGCAGCGGAAACGCGACGTTCTCGAAGACGTCGAGATCGGTGAACAGCGCCCCGCTCTGGAACAGCACGCCGAACTGCTTGCGCATGTCGAACAGGTCGCCGCGCGAAAGCTGCGGCAGGTTCTGCCCGTTGACCCAGACCTCCCCCTTCGAAGGACGCAACTGGGAGGCGATCAGCCGCAGCAACGTGGTCTTGCCGCAACCGGACGGGCCCATGATGCCGGTCACCTTTCCGCGCGGGATACGCACATCGATGTTGTCGAAAATCGCCCGCGATCCGCGCTTGAAGGTCAGGCCCTTCAACTCGACCGCGTAGGCACTATCGGTGCTCATCAGGACTCCTTGCGATGCGACCCGTCCATGCTGGACGCCTTGCCCCGTTGCAAAGGCACGCATCCCGGAGGGGTCGAATGGGCGCGGACTATAGCACTGCGGCGGGTTCTGGCCCAAGGCCTGGCACCGTGCCGTTCAGCTTGGATTCAGCTTGTTCGGAGCGTTCTCTCAGCCCTTTAGGACATATCGCACACTTCAGGTTCACTACGGACAGAAAAAAATCGCGTCGACGTCGAATATATCGACATTTATGCAGTCATAGCGCGGAGTGCAGATAACGGCGGCGTAACAGAGCATTGCAGTCCATACAACATTGCGCCGCGGGGGATGCGGACCGACTTCACAGCATGGCTGGTGTAAGCGGGGCACGCTTTCCCGTTATAATCCCGCCTTTAATCCAGGCGCCACATTCGTTGAACATGAGCCAGAACCTCGATTTCATCCATTCCGCCCAGCGCACCATCGGCCTCGAGCGCGACGCGGTAGACAGCCTGCTGGCGCGGATTGGCGACGATTTCGTCAAGGCCTGCGAACTGCTGCTGGCCGGCAAGGGCCGGGTCGTCGTCGTCGGCATGGGCAAGTCCGGTCACATCGGCAAGAAGATCGCCGCTACCCTGGCCAGCACCGGCACCCCCTCCTTCTTCGTGCATCCGGCCGAGGCCAGCCATGGCGACATGGGCATGATCACCAAGGACGACGTGGTCCTCGCCCTGTCCAACTCCGGCTCGACTGCCGAAATCGTCACCCTGTTGCCTCTGATCAAGCGCCTGGGCATCACCCTGATCAGCATGACCGGTAACCCCGAGTCGCCCCTGGCCAAGGCTGCGGAAGTGAACCTGGACGCCAGTGTCGGCCAGGAAGCCTGCCCACTGAACCTGGCCCCGACCTCCTCCA
The DNA here is from genome assembly GCF_052044465.1 of Pseudomonas sp. 22490. Lineage (NCBI taxonomy): Bacteria > Pseudomonadati > Pseudomonadota > Gammaproteobacteria > Pseudomonadales > Pseudomonadaceae > Pseudomonas > Pseudomonas sp. 22490. Next base: position 151,087 of record NZ_JBQENS010000005.1, read on the forward strand.
CCACCGTAACCCTGGTCCTCGGCGACGCCCTGGCGATCGCCCTGCTCGAAGCCCGCGGCTTTACCGCGGAAGACTTCGCCTTCTCGCACCCGGGCGGTGCGCTGGGCCGCCGACTGCTGCTGAAGGTGGAAGACGTCATGCACGTTGGCGAAGGGCTGCCGCAGGTGCTGCTCGGCACCTCGCTGACCGGCGCGCTGATGGAAATGACCCGCAAGGGCCTGGGCATGACCGTAGTGCTCGACGAACATGGCAAGCTTGCCGGCATTTTCACCGATGGCGACCTGCGTCGCGCCCTGGATCGGGGCATCGACGTCCGCCAGGTCACCATCGACCAGGTGATGACCGTCCACGGCAAGACCGTCCGCGCCGAGATCCTCGCCGCGGAAGCCCTGAAGATCATGGAAGACAACAAGATCGGCGCACTGGTGGTGGTCGACGCGGACGACCGTCCGGTCGGCGCCCTGAACATGCACGACCTGTTGCGCGCAGGAGTGATGTAATGAGCGATACCCATTCGGCCGCGGAACTCCCGGTCCGGGCCAGCCGGATACGCCTGGCGATTTTCGACGTCGACGGCGTGCTGACCGACGGCAAGCTGTATTTCCTCGTCGACGGCAGCGAGTTCAAGACCTTCAACACCCTGGACGGACATGGCATCAAGATGCTCATCGCCTCCGGCGTGCGCACCGCCATCATCACCGGCCGCGACACTCCGGTGGTCGAACGGCGCGCGCGCAACCTGGGCATCCAGCATCTCTATCAGGGCCGGGAAGACAAGCTCGCCGTCCTCGACGAACTTCTCGGCGAACTCGGACTAGGCTATGAGCAAGTCGCCTACCTTGGCGACGACCTGCCCGATCTGCCGGTGATCCGCCGCGTCGGCCTGGGCATGGCGGTAGCCAGTGCCGACCCGTTCGTGCGCCAGCATGCCCATGGCGTCACCGCGGCCCGCGGCGGCGAAGGCGCCGCCCGCGAGTTCTGCGAACTGATCATGCGCGCCCAGGGTACGCTCGAAGCCGCCCAGAGCGCCTATCTGTAGAGCCGACCATGCCGAAGACACTACGCCAGAAACTGCTGCTCGCCCTGATCGCCCTGTTGCTGATCGTCGCGGGCTACTACTGGAACGTCGGGCTCGAGCTGTTCAACGAACAGCCGACCCGTCCCGGCCAGGACAATACCATCGACTACTATGCCGAGAATGCCCATAGCCTCCAGTACCAGGAGGACGGCAGCCTCGACTACGAGATGACCGCGGTGAAGCTGGAGCACCAGAAAGCCACGGACATCACTTTCGTCACCACCCCCGACCTGCTGCTCTTCCGTGGCAACGTGCAACCCTGGCACATCCAGAGCGCCCGCGCCGAAGTCGGACCGAAAGGCAAGGAGGTCGAACTCATCGACGACGTGCGCGTCGCACGTACCGATGCCAAGGGCCAACCAAGCATCCTGACCACCACTCGGCTGACCGTATTCCCCGACAAGAATTATGCACAGACCGAGCAAGCCGTTAAAATCGACGCGGCCAATGGAGTGACGACGGCTGTTGGAATGAAAGCGTATCTGAAAGACAGCCGGATGCACCTGCTGTCCAACGTAAGAGGTCAGCATGAGGTTCGTTAATACCCTCCCCCTTATTTTCGGTCTGACTGCCGCCCTCGGCAGCTCCATGGCCTTGGCCCTGCCTTCGGACCGCGAACAACCGATCCGCGTCCAGGCCGACAGCGCCGAACTGGACGACAAGCAGGGCGTCGCGGTCTACCGCGGCGACGTCGTGGTGACCCAGGGCAGCACCAAGCTGACCGGCAACACCGTGACCCTGAAGCAGGACAAGAACGGCGACATCGAGGTCGTGACCTCGGTCGGCAAACCTGCCTACTACGAGCAGAAACCCGCTCCGGACAAGGACGTGACCAAGGCCTATGGCCTGACCATCCAGTACTTCGTCACGCAGAACCGGGTCGTGCTGATCGACCAGGCCAAGGTGATCCAGGAAGGCAACACCTTCGAAGGCGAGAAGATCGTCTACGACACCCAGCGCCAGATCGTCAACGCGGGTCGTGCCACCGGCTCCCAGGTGACCAGCCCGCGCCCGCGCATCGACATGGTCATCCAGCCGAAGAAAAAGGCCCAGTAATGGCAACGCTCAAAGCCCAGCACCTGGCCAAAAGCTATAAAGGCCGGCAAGTCGTCCGCGACGTCAGCATGTCCATCGATAGCGGGCAGATCGTCGGCCTGCTCGGTCCGAACGGTGCCGGCAAGACCACCTGCTTCTACATGATCGTCGGCCTGGTCCAGGCCGACCAGGGCGTGGTCCGCATCGACGAGCAGAACGTCACCCACCTGCCGATGCACGGGCGCGCCCGGGCCGGCATCGGCTACCTGCCGCAGGAAGCCTCGATCTTCCGCAAGCTGTCGGTATCCGACAACATCATGGCGATCCTCGAGACCCGCAGCGACCTCGATCGCAACGGTCGCAAGGAAGCCCTGGAAGGCCTGCTGCAGGAATTCCACATCCACCACATCCGCGACAACCTCGGCATGAGCCTGTCCGGCGGCGAACGACGCCGGGTGGAAATCGCCCGCGCCCTGGCCAGCGCGCCGAAATTCATCCTCCTCGACGAGCCCTTCGCCGGCGTGGACCCGATCTCGGTCGGCGACATCAAGCAGATCATCCATCACCTCAAGGCGAAGGGTATCGGCATCCTCATCACCGACCACAACGTCCGCGAGACCCTGGACATCTGTGAAACGGCGTATATCGTCAATGATGGGCAGTTGATCGCGGAAGGGGATGCCGAGAGCATCCTCGCCAACGACCTGGTCAAGGAAGTCTACCTGGGGCACGAGTTCCGCCTCTGAAGAAATCTCCTAGCGCGCCCTCCGGCCTCGCCGGAGCGGTTCCGCTCGCCCGCGGTTTCGCAACCACGAGTGCCGCCTGGAGCGGATGATTTATTCAGAGCAACCCTAGGCAAAGTACGAAAATTCAGGCATATAATTTGCTTCCTGGCGGTGCCGCCACCTCGGCACCCGTAGTAGTGGATGGTGCCATCCGGTACCAGCGAATAAGGTACTAAGCCCTCAGCCATGAAACCATCGCTAGTCCTCAAGATGGGCCAGCAGCTGACGATGACGCCGCAGCTGCAACAGGCCATACGCCTCCTCCAGCTATCCACCCTGGACCTCCAGCAGGAAATCCAGGAAGCGCTGGAATCCAATCCCATGCTCGAACGCCAGGAAGACGGCGACGATTTCGACAACAGCGACCCTCTCGCCGATGGCGCCGAACAGGCGGCCAGCGCGCCCCAGGAGAGCCCTCTCCAGGAAAGCGCCACGCCCAGCGTCGAAAGCCTCGACGACGACCAGTGGAGCGAACGCATACCCAGCGAGTTGCCGGTGGATACCGCCTGGGAAGACATCTACCAGACCAGCGCCAGCAGCCTGCCCAGCAACGACGATGACGAATGGGACTTCACCGCGCGCACCAGCAGCGGCGAGAGCCTGCACAGCCACCTGCTCTGGCAGGTCAACCTGGCACCGATGTCGGACACCGATCGGATGATCGCGGTGACCATCATCGATAGCATCAACAACGATGGCTACCTCGAAGAGTCCCTCGAGGAAATCCTCGCCGCCATCGATCCGGAACTGGACGTCGAGCTCGACGAAGTGGAAGTCGTGCTGCGCCGCATCCAGCAACTGGAACCCGCCGGCATCGGCGCCCGCAACCTGCGCGAGTGCCTGCTGCTGCAACTGCGCCAGTTGCCGTCCACCACGCCCTGGCTGAACGAAGCGCTGCGCCTGGTATCCGACTACCTCGACCTGCTCGGCGGCCGCGACTACAGCCAATTGATGCGGCGCATGAAGCTCAAGGAAGACGAACTGCGCCAGGTCATCGAGCTGATCCAGTGCCTGCATCCCCGGCCCGGTTCGCAGATCGAATCGAGCGAAGCCGAATACATCGTCCCCGACGTCATCGTGCGCAAGGACAACGAGCGCTGGCTGGTCGAGCTGAACCAGGAGGCGATGCCACGCCTGCGCGTCAACGCCACCTACGCCGGCATGGTCCGCCGCGCCGACAGCAGCGCCGACAATACCTTCATGCGCAACCAGTTGCAGGAAGCCCGCTGGTTCATCAAGAGCCTGCAGAGCCGCAACGAAACGCTGATGAAGGTCGCCACCCAGATCGTCGAGCACCAGCGCGGTTTCCTCGACTACGGCGAAGAAGCCATGAAGCCGCTGGTCCTGCACGACATCGCCGAAGCGGTGGGCATGCACGAATCGACCATTTCGCGGGTCACCACGCAGAAATACATGCATACGCCGCGCGGCATTTTCGAGCTGAAATATTTCTTTTCAAGTCACGTCAGTACCGCCGAAGGCGGGGAATGCTCGTCCACCGCGATCCGCGCGATCATCAAGAAACTGGTGGCCGCGGAAAATGCGAAAAAGCCATTGAGCGACAGCAAGATCGCTGGTTTACTGGAGGCACAGGGCATTCAAGTGGCTCGCCGCACCGTCGCCAAATACCGCGAATCCCTGGGCATAGCCCCTTCGAGCGAGCGCAAGCGACTGGTGTGACGTTGATCCACGCCAAGGTGTTCCGGAGGCAGGTTGCTAACCTGCCACTTACACACGGGCAACAAGGAGAACGCGGTATGCAAGTCAACATCAGTGGCCATCAACTGGATGTGACCGACGCCCTGCGCGACTATGTCGGCGAGAAACTGAGCCGTCTGGAGCGCCATTTCGACAAGATCACCAATGTTCAGGTGATCATGGAGGTCGAGAAACTGAAGCAGAAGATCGAAGCCACCCTGCGCATCGCCGGTGGCGAGATCGTAGCCAATGCGGAACATGAGGACATGTACGCGGCCATCGACCTGCTGATCGACAAACTCGACCGTCAACTGATCAAACACAAAGAGAAGTATCTCGAACGGCAGCAAGGCGTAGGCGCCCGCTGATCTCCCCTCCCCTATGATCCGACTTGAGCAAATCCTGACCCCCGGCCGTTCCCTCGTGAACGTGCCGGGCGGCAGCAAGAAACGCGTACTCGAACAAATCGCCAACCTGGTAGCCAGGGAGCTGCCGGAGTTCGACGCCCAGACCATCTTCGAAAACCTGGTGGCCCGGGAAAAACTCGGTTCCACCGGCTTCGGCAATGGCATCGCCATTCCGCACTGCCGCCTGTCTGGCTGCCAGAGCCCCATCAGCGCCGTGCTGCACCTGGATGCTCCCGTGGACTTCGACGCGCTGGACGGCGCGCCGGTCGACCTGCTCTTCGTCCTGCTGGTACCGGAGGCCGCGACCGAAGAACATCTCGAACTGCTCCGGCAGATCGCCGCCATGCTCGACCGTGCCGACGTACGCGACCGCCTGCGCAGCGCTCCCACCGCCGAAGCGCTTTATCAGATCGTGGTAGACGTACAGAACGGGCAATGACATGCGCCTGATCATCGTCAGTGGCCGCTCGGGCTCGGGCAAGAGCACCGCCCTGAACGTCCTCGAAGACAACGGCTTCTATTGCATCGACAACCTTCCCGCCAGCCTGCTTCCCGACCTGGCGCAGCGCGCCCTGTTGCACACGGAGCTACTGCAGCCACAGGTGGCGGTGTCGATCGACGCCCGCAACCTGCCCAGCCAGTTGCAGCGCTTCCCCGAACTGTTGCAGGAAGTGCGGGACAACCACATCAACTGCGATGTGCTGTATCTCGACGCCGACGACGAGACGCTGCTCAAACGATTCTCGGAAACCCGCCGGCGCCACCCGCTGACTACCGACACCCGTTCGCTGGCGGAGGCGATTGGCGACGAGAGCCAATTGCTCGGACCGATCGCCGACCTCGCCGACCTGAAGCTGGACACCACCAGCCTCAACCTCTATCAGCTGCGCGACACCATCAAACTGCGCCTGTTGAACAAGCCGGAGCCCGGCACCGCGTTCCTCGTCGAATCCTTTGGCTTCAAGCGCGGCATGCCAGTCGACGCCGACCTGGTGTTCGATGTGCGCTGCCTGCCGAACCCCTACTGGAAGCCCGAGTTGCGCGATCATTCGGGGCTGGAGCCGGAAGTCCGCGAGTATCTGGCCGCCCAGCCGGACGTCGAGGAAATGTACCAGGACATCGTCGGCTACCTGAACAAATGGCTGCCGCGCTTCGCCGCCAGTAACCGCTCATATGTAACAGTTGCGATAGGCTGTACCGGCGGGCACCATCGTTCGGTCTACCTCGCCGAGCGGATTGGCGCTGCACTCAGGGATTCCCTGAAGAACGTGCAGATTCGCCACCGCGATCTCAGCAGCTAGCCCATAACAAGAAGGACAGACTCCCCAAGATGCCCGCCCTCGAGATCACCATCATCAACAAGCTCGGTCTGCACGCCCGCGCGGCGGCCAAGTTCGTCGGCGTCGCGGGGCGCTACCCTTGCCAGGTCCGGGTCGGCCGCAATCCTGAAAGCTGCGTCGACGGCAAGAGCATCATGGCCGTGATGATGCTGGCTGCCGGCAAGGGCACCAACCTGCACCTGCATACCGAAGGCGAACAGGAAGACGAGGCGTTGAACGCGCTGGTCGAACTGATCAACAACAGGTTCGACGAGGGCGAGTAGGCTCTTCCCAGCGACAACGAAAAAGCCGCCAACTGGCGGCTTTTCCTTTCCGGCGATTGCGGCCGGCGTCAATTCAGCGCGGGTCGGATGAATCCCCTAGCCCAGCGCGGTATCCAGCACCATCATCAGGCAGAAACCGAACACCAGGCCCAGCGTAGCCTCGGCGGCATGTCCCTGGCGGTGGGACTCGGGAATGATCTCGTGGGTGACCACGAAGAGCATCGCTCCCCCCGCGGCGGCCAGCCCCCAGGGCAGGAGCAGCGCGGAGAGGCCGACCAGCCAGGCGCAGAGCACCGCGAACAGCGGCTCGACCAGGCCCGACGCGGCACCGACCAGCATCGCCTTGAAACGCGACATACCGACTCCGGCCAGCACCAGCGCCACCACCAGACCTTCCGGCACATCCTGCAGAGCGATGCCCAGGGCGAGGCCGTTCGCCTCGTCCAGGCCGGCACCGGCCGACACGCCAACCGCCATGCCTTCGGGGATGTTGTGCAGGACGATGGCCGTGACGAACAGCAGGATGCGCGGGGGAATGCCACCGGACAGTGGCGCGCCCTCGCAACCGGGATGGACGTCCGGCATCAGCCGGCCGAGGATGAACAGCCCCATCACGCCGACCGCCAGGCCGAAGCTGACCAGGAACCCCGCGCCGAACTTCGAGTAGCCGAGGTCGCCGGCCGCGGATAGCGCCGGCATGATCAGCGAGAAGGCCGTCGCCGAGAGCATCACGCCGGCACCGAAGCCCAGCAGCGCATCCGACAGGCGCGCCGGCATGGTCTTCACCACCAGCACCGGCATCGCCCCGAGAGCGGTACCGAAGGCACAGAGCAGGCCGCCTTTCAATGCCAGCACGATGGGCGCCGGCAGGTTGAGTTCGGCCAGCAACAGCGCGTGGCGGCCGAGCAGGTAGCCGCCGCCGATGAAGATCAGCAGGCCCAGCAGGTTGCGCAGCGTCCGCCCGTTACCTTCGGCGATGCCATGGAGCAACGCCTTCATCGCCGCACCGCCAGGCTGCCGGCCAGCCATCTCGCATCACGGGTAACACTAGGCCAGGGCTTGCGCATAGCGACGCGCGACCTCCCGCCAGTCGATCACGTTGTAGAAAGCGCCGATGTATTCCGGGCGGCGGTTCTGGTACTTCAGGTAATAGGCGTGCTCCCATACGTCCAGGCCGAGGATCGGCGTATTGCCGTTCATCAGCGGGCTGTCCTGGTTGCCGCTGCTCTCCACCAGCAAGCTGCCCTGGGGAGTCACGCTGAGCCAGGCCCAGCCGCTGCCGAAGCGGGTCAGCGCAGCCTTGGTGAACGCATCCTTGAACGCCTCGAAGCCCCCGAGCTGCTCATCGATGGCCCGCCCCAGGTCGCCATCGGGACGGCCACCGCCCTGGGGCGACATCACGGTCCAGAACAGCGAGTGGTTGGCATGCCCACCGCCATTGTTGACAACCGGGGTGCGCAGCTTCTCCGGCAGACCAGCCAGTTGCCGCAGCAGGCTTTCCACCGGCTGCTCGGCATAGGGCGTGCCTTCCAGCGCGGCGTTCAGGTTGTTCACATAGGTCTGGTGGTGCTTGCTGTGGTGGATATCCATGGTCAGCGCATCGATGTGCGGTTCCAGGGCATCGTAGGCGTAAGGCAAGGGCGGCAAGGCGTGGGGCATGGAAACTCTCCGTCAGTGATAGCGAAGTGAGGGGGGCGGAGCGAGGAACTCGGGTCGGACCTCCGCGTTCGGCGGTCCCTTGAGCAGGCGCTCGGTGCGCGGATAGGCACCGTGTTCGCCGATGAACGACAGCAGTTCGACATAGGTGCGCCGGCTGTGATGCTGGGCCGCCTGGCGCAGGGCCAGCGGCAGCTTCTGGTCGGCGCTGACCCGCAACAGGCGCTCGTGGCAGGCGCACAGGTATTCTGCGGTCTCCTCCGGTTGCTCCAGTTGCAGGTGCAAGTCGGCCAGGTTGTGATGGGAAATCACGAACGCCATCACCGCCTCGTCGGCGTCGCCCCAGCGTTCCAGCAGCACCTGGGCCAGGGCCAGGGCATGGAGGTAGTGCTCACGCGCATCGATCAATGCGCCGGTGACGAAACAGCGGTTGCCCTGTTCGATCGTTCGTTGCCAATGACGCATGGCGGTACCTCCAGTGGTGGGGCGGCCTCAGAGGCCGCCAGCCGTGAGTTTTTCCGGATCCAGCAACACCTCCAGGCGCGCACGGTCCAGATCGGTGTTTTCCAGCGCCACATCGATGATCGGCCGTCCCTCGCGATAGGCCTGCTTGGCGATTTCCGCAGCCTTCTGGTAGCCGATGATCGGGTTCAGCGCAGTGACCAGGATCGGGTTGCGCGCCAACGCCTCGCTGAGCTTGCCCTGGTTGACCTTGAAGCTGGCGATGGCCTTGTCCGCCAGCAGCCGGCTGACGTTGGCCAGCAACTGGATGCTGTGCAACAGGTTGTCCGCCACCAGCGGCAGCATCACGTTCAGTTCGAAGTTGCCCGATTGGCCGGCGACGGCAATGGCGGCGTCATTGCCGATCACCTGGGCGGCGACCATCGCGGTGGCCTCCGGGATCACCGGGTTGACCTTGCCGGGCATGATCGAGGAGCCTGGTTGCAGCGCTTCCAGCTCGATCTCGCCGAGCCCGGCAAGCGGCCCGGAGTTCATCCAGCGCAGGTCGTTGGCCAGCTTCATCAGGGTCACGGCCAGGGTCTTCAACTGGCCGGACGCAGCGACCGCCGTGTCCTGCGAACCGATCAGGGCGAAGAAGTCGTCGCCGGGGCGGAACGCCAACCCGGTCAGGTCGTTCAGCTCCTGGCTGAAACGTTCGGCGAACCGCGGATGGGCGTTGATCCCGGTGCCCACCGCGGTGCCGCCCTGTGCCAACTGCTGCAAGGCAGGAAGTACGCTCTCGATGTGCACGCCGGCCTGTCGCACCTGCTGCGCCCAGCCACCGAGCACCTGGCTCATGCGTACCGGCATCGCATCCATCAGGTGGGTGCGGCCGGTCTTCACATAGGCATGCACTTCGCCGGCCTTGCTCTGGATAGTCTGCTCCAGGTGGCGCAGCGCCGGCAGCAGGCGTTCGCTGATCTCGAGGGCGGCACTGATGTGGATGGTCGAGGGAATGATGTCGTTGCTGCTCTGCCCGCAGTTCACATGGTCGTTCGGATTGACCTTGCCGCCCAGGCGACGACTGGCCAGGGTCGCCACCACTTCGTTGGCGTTCATGTTGGAACTGGTGCCGGAGCCGGTCTGGAACACATCCACCGGGAAATGCTGCATGAAGTCCTCCTGCAGCAGTTGCAGGCAGGTCTCGGCGATCGCCTCGCCCATCGGTGCATCCAGTTGCTGCAGGGAGACGTTCGCCCGCGCCGCCGCGGCCTTGGCCAGCAGCAGGGCGCGGACGAAGGCCTGGGGCATGCGTTGGCCGCTGACCGGGAAGTTGTTCACCGCGCGCTGGGTCTGGGCGCCATAGAGGGCGGTCGCCGGGACCGCCAGTTCGCCCATGCTGTCGCGTTCGATGCGGGTGTCAGTCATCTTGGTTTCCTTGTTGCGGGTGATCGAAGCTCATCGACGGCGCCAGGTCCTGCCTGGCCATTCGTACGGAGAGCTGGCGCAGCCGGCGTCGCTGGCTGCCGTTGGTGGTCAGTCGCTGAAGTTCGCAGAGGGGCCGGTAGGCGTAGTCGAGGCAGAGGCTGCGCCAGTGCCAGGGCAATATCGGATCGCGACCGGTATCGAGCAGGAGGTTGTAGGCTTTCTCGAACAGCGGCCAGGCGGCCACACCTTCCCAACCGGCGAGATAGCGCGCCTCGCCGAGGTACTGGTCGAGCAGGCGCGGTTCGTCGGGATCGAGCGCGCAGCGGATCTGCGTGCCCAGCCAGTACCAGTGATCCAATGCTTGCGGGTCGTGCGCCTCGAAGGACATGGCAACCTCACCAGACGATAATGAGATTGATTATTGTTTTCTTCTTGGCAAAAGACAAGCATGGTCCCCATAGAGGCGGACAATTGAACAGGCGGAAACGAAAACGCCAGCGACGAGCGCTGGCGTTTTATAGAGGGAAACCCGGCCTCAGCGCCCGGCCACCATCATCGACTCGACCAGTACAGAACCGGTATGCAGGTTGCCGCGCCGTTCGATGTCCTTGCCGACCGCGACGATACGGCGGAACAGGTCGCGCAGGTTGGCGGCGATGGTGACTTCCTGGACCGGGAACTGGATCTCGCCGTTCTCGACCCAGTAGCCGGCGGCGCCGCGGGAATAATCGCCGGTCACCAGGTTGACGCCCTGCCCCATCAACTCGGTGACCAGCAGGCCACGCCCCATCCTGCGTATGAGAGCGGCCTGGTCCTCGTCGCCATGGCTGACGAACAGGTTATGCACGCCGCCGGCGTTGGCCGTGCTCGGCAGGCCGAGCTTGCGCCCGGAATAGGTGCCCAGGACATAGGACACCAGCTCGCCGTTCTCGACGAATGGCTTGGCATAGGTCGCCAGGCCGTCGCTATCGAAGCTGGCGCTGCCGAGCGCGCCGACCAGGTGCGGCCGCTCGTCGATGCTCAGCCACTCGGGAAACAGGCGCTGGCCCAGCGCGCCTTCGAGGAAGGATGACTTGCGATACAGGCTGCCGCCTGAGATCGCCCCGAGGAAATGGCCGAACAGGCCAACAGCGATTTCCGGAGCGAACAGCACCGGCACTTCGGCGGTCTGCACCGGCCGCGCGCCCAGTCGGCTGGCGGCGCGCTCGGCGGCGCGCCGGCCGATCGACTCGGCGCTGGCCAAGGCCTCACCACGGCGGTTGACGTCATACCAATAGTCACGCTGCATCTGTCCTTCGCCCTCGGCGATCATCACGCAGCTGAGGCTGTGCCGGGTGCTGGCGTAACCACCGATGAAACCGTGGCTGTTACCGTATACCCGGCAGCCCTGGTGGGTATTCAGGGTGGTGCCGTCGGCCTTGGTCACCCGCTTGTCGGCGGCGAACGCCGCTGCCTCGCAAGCCAGGGCACGTTCCACGGCCTGCTCGGGACTCAGGCTCCATGGATGATAGAGGTCCAGCTCGGGCAACTCGCGGGCCATCAACGCGGCATCGGCGAGACCGGCGCATTCGTCCTCGGAGGTATGGCGGGCGATCGCCAGCGCCGCCGCCACCGTCTCGCGGATGGCCGCCTCGCCGGTCGCCGAGGTGCTCGCCGAGCCCTTGCGCTGGCCTGCGTAGAGGGTGATGCCGAAACCTTGGTCACGGTTGAACTCGACGGTTTCCACCTCGCCCTGGCGCACGCTGGTGGACAGGCCCTGCTCCAGCGACACCGCCACTTCGCAGGCACTGGCGCCCTGGCGGCGGGCCTCGGCGATGATCTGCTCGACCTGCTCGCGAAGGTCCGGAAGCACGGAGGGACCGACTGCCGCGGCATGTAGACTCATCTGTTGACTCTCCTGTTGACGTGGCCGCCCACGCGGCCGGGCCGGACAAGCGGCCCCTGACTCGTTATCATGGCGGCGTTTTCCACTGGACCACCACCATGGCTGAATTTCACGACGACGACTCGCAATTCGAAGAGAAGAGCAAGTCGCAGATCAAACGCGAGCTGCATGCCCTGCAGGACCTCGGCGAGCGCCTGACCACCCTGCAACCGCAGTTGCTGGAGCGCCTGCCGCTCACCGACCCGCTACGCAAGGCGCTGCTCGAGGCGCCGAAGCACAAGGCGCACATCGCCCGCAAACGGCATATCCAGTACATCGGCAAACTGATGCGCGACCAGGACGTGGACGCCATCGTCGACCAGGTGGACTCCTCCACCCGCCAGTACAACGAACGTTTCCATGCCCTCGAACGTTGGCGCGACCAGTTGATCGCCGGCGGCGACGCAGCGCTCGACGCCTTCGTCGGGGAGTTCCCCGAGTGCGATCGCCAGCACCTGCGCGGCCTGGTCCGCCACGCCCAGCACGAGGCCGCGCACAACAAACCGCCGGCCGCCGCACGCAAAGTGTTCAAGTACATCCGCGAGCTGGACGAAACCAAGCGCGGCCTGCGCTAGGTTTCGCCGCGCCGGCGCCCGGGCCATGCCTCAGGCGCCGGTGCCGCCGACGGTGATCGCATCGATCTTCAGGGTCGGCTGGCCGACGCCGACCGGCACCGACTGACCGTCCTTCCCGCAGGTTCCCACGCCACTGTCCAGGGCCAGGTCGTTGCCGACCATGGACACCCGGCTCATCGCTTCCGGACCGTTGCCGATCAGGGTGGCGCCTTTCACCGGGGTGGTGATCCTGCCGTTCTCGATCAGGTAGGCCTCGCTGGTGGAGAACACGAACTTGCCGCTGGTGATATCGACCTGGCCACCGCCGAGGTTGGCGCAGTAGATACCCTTCTCCACCGAGGCGATGATTTCCTGCGGATCGCTCTCGCCGGCCAGCATGTAGGTGTTGGTCATGCGTGGCATCGGCAGGTGCGCGTAGGACTCGCGGCGGCCGTTACCGGTGCGCGCCACGCCCATCAGGCGGGCGTTGAGCTTGTCCTGCATGTAGCCCTTGAGCACGCCGTTCTCGATCAGCACGTTGCAGTTGCTCGGCGTGCCTTCGTCATCCACGCTCAGCGAGCCGCGACGCCCGGCCAGGGTGCCGTCGTCGACGATGGTGCACAGGCTCGAGGCGACCTTTTCGCCGACCCGGCCGCTGTAGGCGGAGCTGCCCTTGCGGTTGAAGTCGCCCTCCAGGCCGTGGCCGACCGCTTCGTGGAGCAGGACCCCGGACCAACCCGCGCCCATCACCACCGGCAGGGTGCCGGCCGGCGCGGGAATCGCCTCGAGGTTGACCAGTGCCTGGCGCAGGGCCTCGCGGGCGTAGCCCATGGCGCGATCCTCCTGGAGGAAATAGCGATAGTCGGTGCGACCGCCGCCGCCGTGGCCGCCGCGTTCGCGTCGGCCGTTCTGTTCGACGATCACGCTGACGTTGAAACGCACCAGCGGACGAATGTCGGCGGCCAGAGAACCGTCGCTGGCCGCTACCAGGATCTGCTCCCAGACGCCGGCCATGCTCACCGTGACCTGCTGGATGCGGGGATCGAGCGCACGGGTAGCGGCGTCGATCTGCTTCAGCAACTCGACCTTCTCGGCACGGCTGAGCACGTCCAACGGGTTCTCGCCGGCGTACAGGCGAGCCGGCACCACGGCCTTGAACGCCTGCACGCTGCCGTTCTGTCCCGCACGGGAAATCGAACGGGCCGCCACCGCGGCCTGTTTCAACGCCTCGGCGGTGATCGCATTGCTATAGGCGAAGCCGGTCTTCTCGCCCGACTGCGCGCGTACCCCGACACCCTGGTCGAGATTGAAGCTGCCTTCCTTGACGATGCCGTCCTCGAGCATCCACGACTCGGAGACCTGACTCTGGAAATACAGGTCGGCGGCATCGATGCCCGGGCCGTTCAGTTCATGAAGAATGCCGGGCAGGCTGTCCAGTTCCAGACCACCGGGGGCCAGCAATTGCTGGCTGACGGATGACAACAACTCGCTCATATTCACTCCGTACGCGCCGGCCGCGGTTCGGCCGGCGGGAAAAATCGTCTGTGCGCCACCACCGGCATGCGCCGGCGGATATCCGCCTGTTCTGCGGCGTCGCGCACCGCCAGCAGCACCGCTTCGCCCTGCGGCCGCTCGGCCAGGACCCGGCCCCAGGGATCGACGATGGCCGAATGGCCGAACGTCTCCCGGCCCCGTGGGTGGACGCCACCCTGTCCGGCCGCCAGCAGGTAGCACTGGGTCTCGATGGCGCGGGCGCGGACCAGTACCTGCCAGTGCGCCGCGCCGGTCACCGCGGTGAACGCCGACGGCGCCGTGATCAGCTCCGCGCCGGCCTCGCGCAGGGCGGTATAGAGCTCCGGAAAACGCAGGTCGTAGCAGACCGTCAGGCCGAGGCGGCCGACCGGCGTATCCGCCACCACGATCTTCTGACCGAAAGCATAGTCGTCGGATTCACGATAGCGGCCCCGCGCATCGGCTACATCCACATCGAACAGGTGCAGCTTGTCGTAGCGGGCGACCCGCTCTCCGTGCTCGTCGATCAGCAGCGAACAGGCATTCGCCTTCGCCTCGGGTTGCCCATCCGGCGGCAGCGGCAACGTTCCGGCGACTATCCACAACCTGAGGTCGCGAGCGGCGGAATTCAACCACGGCAGGATAGGCCCGTTCCCCCGCGCCTCGGCGCGCCCCAGTTCGGCCAGGTCGCGCCGGCCCATGGCGGCGAAGTTTTCCGGTAGCACGGCGAGCCGCGCCCCGCCCTCGGCGGCCTGTTCCAGCAGGCGACGGGCGGCGGCCAGGTTGGCCGTCACGTCGTCCTGGCTGACCATCTGGATCACGGCAATGGACATGGTTTCCTCCTTGCGGACGAAAGCGCCGCGTCGCGGCACCGGGCGCCGCTCAGCGGGGCTTCTCGAATGGCTTGTCGAAGCTGATCTTCGGATCCTGCCAGGGGCCCTTGACGCTGTATTGCACGCTGGCGAAGCGCGAGACCCGGTCGCCGAGCAACTTGTCGACGACGAAGACCGCGCCGCCGACCGCCGGACCGCCAACTATCAGTGCCGCCAGGGTCAGGTTGTTGGTCAATGGCAAGGTCACCAGCAGCTTGGCGTCGATCCGATCGTGAGCCAGGTCCAGGGTACCGTTCAACTCCAGGTTGCTCGACGGTCCTTCCAGCTTCAGCGGCTCGCGGGTGACGTAGACGCCGTCGGTGGCGGAGAGAACCCCCTTCACCCGGTCATAGCTCAGTCCCTTGCCGAGGATGTCCGAGAAATCCAGGCGCAGCCGGCGGTTGATCGCGTTGAAATTGAGCAGGCCAAACACTCGCAGCGCCTGGGCGCTGCCTTCGACCTCGACGAACTGCCCCTTGCGCAGCGATGCATCCATGCTGCCGCTGAAGCGCTTCAGGGCCATGTAGGCCGGCGATCCCGGCCACTGGCCGTTGATATCCATGCGGAAACGTTCGCTGGTGGCACTCGGCGCGAAATTCCAGGCCTTGAGCACATCCGCCAGGTTCTTGCCCTCGATCCGGCCCTGATAGGTGCTGCGGGTATTGCCCGGACTGCCGTCCCAACGCAGGCTGCCGTTGACGTGCAGGCCACGCAGGTCGAGGTCCAGGTCGTTGAACGCCACGCCGTTGCTGCCCGGCCGTACCTTCAGGCTCCAGGCGCCCAGCGGCTGGCCGCCGAGGGCGACCTGGCCGATCTTCACGTCTACCGCCGGCAGGCTGCGCGGATCGACGGCGGCCAGCGGGTCCGAATCCTCCACCTTGTTCTCGTCGGGAAGGGTCGACTTCGGCAGGTTCAGGCGGTCCAGATCGACCACGATCGGCGCGCCCCTGGCATCCGGCAGGACCAGGCGCCCCGATGCGAGGTCGCTGACCAGCACCAGTTGCCAGGCCCGCTCCTGGCGGGCCAGGTCGACGGTCAGGTTCTTCAGCTCCTGACCGAAGCCCTTGAAGCTGTCGATGCGCAGGTCGGCGCCGCGCAGCAGGCCCGCAGCGCTACTGGCGGCCTGGTCGCCGTTGCCGTAGCGCTTCAGGGTGGCCTGCCAGGCGTCCCAGTCCAGTTCCGCCAAACGCCCGCGCACCCGCAGCCCCTGTGCCGAGGGCAGCAACGCCGGGTCACCGCCCAGGCGCAGGGCGCCGCGTCCGTTCAGCGGCTTGTCCGCCGGGGCCGCATAGGCCAGGCTGGCGAGGCCGTCGTAACGCGCCCAGTAACGCCGTTCGGCGCCATCCAGGGTCATCCGCCATTGGGTCGGCCGCGCCTGGGCGGCCGTCTTGCCGAACGGCGCCGGCAGGTCGACGACGGCGCCCTTGAGATCCGAATCGATCTGCAACTGGCTGTCCTTGCCATCCAGCAGCAGGTTGAGCTGGAACGGCAGGCGTCCCGAGACCGGCAACGGACGCTGGCCAGCGCCGAGCCAGTCGCTCAGCGACTTGACCGCCACCTGGCCGTTGAGCAGCAAGCGCGTGCGCGCATCGCCGCGCCCCTCGGCGACGATCCGCCCGCGTACCTCGTTGCCCAGCACCCGGGCCTGCACCGCCGGGGCGCTCAGGCCCTTGGCCAGGTCGAACCGGAAGTCGCCCTTCACTTCGCTCATATCCAGCTTCGGACTGGGCATCTTCAGGGTCGCGCCCACGGTGGAGAAATCCACGACCACCCCGGTCTTGCCGGCCTCGTCGTGGTCCAGCGGAATATCCAGCTTCAGGTGGCCCTGCAAGGGCCCATCGCCCTCCCAGCCGGCGAAGATCTTGCGGGTCGGGATCGGCGCTTCCTGGAGCAGCTTGATGCCGTCCTTCAGGTTACTGTCGACGGCCCCATCCACATACAGGTGCGGCGTCTGTCCCGGACGGCCGAGGGGAATGTCGACCTTGACGTCGCTGACCCGGGAATTCAACAGATTCCCGCTGGAGGCCAGCACGCGGACTCCGGAATCCTCGACGAACACCTCGCCGACCGTTTTGCTCAGGACGGGCCAGCCGGGCTGGTAGGCCAGCTCGCCGTCGCGGACCTTGAAGTAGAGGTTCATGACGTGGGCTTCGGCCGCCGCGCCGCGGTTCAGCGAGCCCTGCCACTGGAAGTAGCCCTGCTCGACATGGCCACTGCGGATCGCCGTCTTCAACCAGTTCGCCAGGCTTTTGTTCATTCCCGGCAACTGGGTCGGCAGGTACTTGGCGGTGAAGCGCGCGTCGCCGTCGCTGAGGCCGACCTGCAGGTCCATGTAGTCTTCAGCGCCGGGATCGCGCATCAGGCGGATCAGCATGTCGCCGGCCAGGCTGCCCTCCTCGCCCTCGACCCGCATCAGGTGGCTGCCGAGGGTGAAGGCGCGGTCGTCCAGGCTCCAGAACATCCGCGTGCGGGCCTCGCGGTAGCGCCACGGCTCGGGAAATACCTTCGCCAGGTGCAGCATGAAATCCTGCGCCGATGCGTCGAGCTGGCCTCCGGCCAGGGTGCCGGTCAAGGTGCCGCTGACGTTTTCCACCGCCGGGACCTCATGGAACGCCGAGATACCGACCTTTTCCAGGTTGGTTGCGTAGCTGACCCGCTCGGGCACCTCTCGCTGCGGCCAGAAATCGGCGTTCAGGTTGTGCAGGATGCCCTTCGGCTTCAGGCCCGCCACCCACTCCGCCGCCGCGTCCGGCAGCGGCGCCAGCGCTTCTATCGCCGGCACCAGGGGCGTCAGGTCGACGCGGTCGGCCTGCAGCTTCCAGTGTGGCTCGTTGTTCTGCTGGTCGCGACGCAACAGTAACTCCACCTCGCCCCAGCGCTGCTCGCCGAAATTCGCCGCCAGGTCGCCGACCCGAACCTTCCAGCCCTGCGCTTCGCGATCGAAGAACAGGTTCATGCCCAGGTCGTTGATTTCCACCGGCTTGCGCGCGGCATACGACGCCTTCAACTGCGGCGCCAGCAGCCGTGCCACCAGCCGTTGCGCCTTGCCGTCGCGCCAGTCGAACCAGAAGTCGCCGCCGGCCTTGGCCCGGACGATCGTCCATTCCTGGGTCAGACCGGCCGGCAACCATTGTGCCCAGTCGCTCTGCGGCAGGCTGAGATAGAACCTGGCGCTGCTGCGCGGCCAGTCCTCACTGTCGATCCGCCCTTCGGCGTGCAGCGCCAGGGGTTGGCCATCCGGCAGTTGCAGGCGGGCATCGAGACTCTGCCCACCAACCGATGAACTGCGCAGGGTCGCGCCGACCGCGCTGAGCGACAACGCTGCGCTTCCCCGCGGCGCCACCTCCAGTTGACTGTCCAGCAGCGAGATGCGTTGGGTCTGCAGCAGGAATTGCAGGAGTTTCCGGGGATCGCTGGGCTTGTCACTGTGCGGCAGGCCATCCAGGCTCCACTGGCCATCCTCGCCTTCGCGCAGAGTCAGCTTGAGTCCCTCCAGCTCCAGGCTGCCGATCCGCACCTGGCGCGCCAGCAGGCTGCCGAGCAGGTCCGGCGCCAGCCGCACCCGCGCCAGGCGCAGACTCTGTTCGCCGTCGCCGACCTGAATGTCGCGCGCTACCACCAGAGGCTCGAAGCCGCGCCAGGAGCCCGTCAGCTCGGCAATCCGCACCGGTATGCCGAGTTGCTTGCCAGCTTCGTCCTCCAGCTGCTGGCGGTATTCGGCCACCAGCGGCACCAGTTGCCGGCCAAGGCTGACGTACAGCGCCAGCAGCACCAGTACCAGGGCGCACAGACCCAGGACGATCCGTAGCAGTCGCGTTCCGAGGCTTCCCACATCCGCCATTTCAGCCATACGCCTCAGAGCAGGACCACGTCATATTGCTCCTGCGAGTACATCGCCTCGACCTGGAACTTGATGGTGCGGCCGATGAACGCCTCGAGATCGGCGACGTTACCCGACTCCTCGTCGAGCAGCCGGTCCACCACCTTCTGGTTGGCCAGCACCAGGTAGGAGTCGGCCTGGTAGGCACGCGCCTCGCGGAGGATCTCACGGAAAATCTCGTAGCAGGTGGTTTCCGCAGTCTTCAGCATGCCGCGTCCCTGGCAGCAGGGGCACGGCTCGCAGAGGATCTGCACCAGGCTTTCGCGGGTGCGCTTGCGGGTCATCTGCACCAGGCCCAACTCGGTGATGCCGATGATGTTGGTCTTCGCGTGGTCGCGCTCCAGTTGCTTCTCCAGGGTGCGCAGGACCTGCCGGCGATGCTCCTCGTCCTCCATGTCGATGAAGTCGATGATGATGATCCCGCCCAGGTTGCGCAGGCGCAGCTGGCGGGCGATCGCGGTGGCCGCCTCGAGGTTGGTCTTGAAGATGGTTTCCTCGAGGTTGCGATGGCCGACGAAGGCGCCGGTGTTCACGTCGATGGTGGTCATCGCCTCGGTCGGATCGACGATCAGGTAGCCGCCGGACTTCAGCAGTACCTTGCGCTCCAGGGCTTTCTGGATTTCGTCCTCGACGCCGTAGAGATCGAAGATCGGTCGCTCGCCCGGGTAGTGTTCGAGGCGATCGGAAATCTCCGGCATCAATTCTTCGACGAAGGAAGTGATCTTCTGGAAGTTCTCTCGCGAGTCGATGCGGATCTTCTCGATCCGCGGGTTCACCAGGTCGCGCAGGGTACGGATCGCCAGGGACAGGTCTTCGTAGATCACCGAAGGCGCGCCGACGGTCTGGATCTGCGCGGCGATCTGGTCCCATAGCCGGCGAAGGTAGCGGATGTCGGCGAGAATCTCGTCCTCGCCCGCGCCTTCCGCGGCGGTGCGCAGGATGAAGCCGCCCTGCCCCTCGATGCCTTCCGCCGCCACGCAGTCGGCCACCACCTTCTTCAGGCGCTCGCGCTCGACTTCGTCCTCGATCCGCAGGGATATCCCGACATGACTGGTGCGCGGCATGTACACCAGATAGCGCGAAGGAATCGACAGGTGGGTGGTCAGCCGTGCGCCCTTGGTGCCGATCGGATCCTTGGTCACCTGCACCACCAGCGCCTGCCCCTCATGGACCAGGGCACTGATGCTTTCCACGGCACTGCCTTCGCGATTGGATATCTCGGCGGCATGGATGAACGCCGCACGTTCCAGGCCGATGTCGACGAACGCCGCCTGCATCCCCGGCAGTACCCGTACCACCCGCCCCTTGTAGATATTGCCGACGATGCCGCGCCGCTGGGTGCGTTCGACATGCACTTCCTGCAGGACGCCGTTTTCCACCACCGCCACGCGCGACTCCATCGGCGTGATATTGATCAGGATCTCTTCGCTCATGCGTCCACTGTCCTTATTTCGGCGCGTTAGGCGTTACGGCGGGTTGCCACCCACGGGCTGCCAGCAAGGGATGCCGAATTCCCTCAACAGTTCCGCAGTTTCACACAAAGGCAGCCCGACCACCGCACTGTAACTGCCTTCGATGCGGCTGACGAATATCGCTCCGAGGCCCTGGATCGCATATCCGCCCGCCTTGTCCGCCGGCTCGCCGCTCTGCCAGTAGCGCAGCGCTTCTTCCGGGGCGACCTGGCGGAAGCGCACCCGGCACTCCACTACCCGCGCCTCGACGCCGCCAGCGGCGGCCAGGGCCACGGCGGTGAGAACCTGGTGTTCGCGCCCGGACAGCGCAGCCAGCATGGCCAGCCCCTCGGCCTGGTCCACGGGCTTGCCGAGAATTCGCCCGTCGATCACCACCGAGGTATCCGCGCCCAGGACATAACCGTCCTCGCCGCGCCCTTCCAGCATAGCCAGCCCGGCGGCCGCCTTGCCGCGCGCCAGGCGCTCGACGTAGGCGGCGGGCGCTTCGTTCGGCAAGGGGGACTCGTCGATAGCGGTGGCGAGCACGGACAGCGGCACGCCGATCTGGGTCAGCAGTTCACGGCGACGGGGCGAGGCGGAGGCGAGATACAGCGACGGCATGGAGGCTCCCGGGAAACGCGTCGGGCGATGCGCCGATCACCCGTTTCGAAGAATGACGATATCCGCCGCAGCATAGCTGCGAAGCGGACCTACCTCACGTTGAGACGCAGGCGGACGAACTGCAGCAGGGCGTACACCCAGGGCCAGAGCAGCGCGCTGACCAGGGCCGGGAGCAGGAAGGTCAGGGTCGGCGGGCGATTGCCGGTCAGGGCGTTGAGCCAGAGCTGGAGCAGCTGCGCCAGGCCGTAGACCACCACCAGCACCAGGCACTGCTGCCAGGCCGGGAACATGCGCAGGCGCTGGTGCAGGGACAGCACGAGGAAGGTGATCAGGCCGAGGATCAGCGCGTTCTGCCCGAGCAGGTTGCCGTAGAGCACGTCCTGGGCCAGGCCGAGCAGCCAGGCGGTGACCATCCCGACGCGCTCGGGCAGCAGCAACACCCAGTAGGTCAGCAGCATCGCCAGCCACAGCGGGCGGCCGATCTCGGTGAAGGTAGGCATCGGCGCTACGGCCAGCACCAGCCCGACCAGCAGGCTCAGCCAGATCACCCAGACATTGTTCGAACCTTGAGTCGCGCGAGCCATCAGCGGCGTCCCCCGTTGGCCGCCGGAGCGGCAGGCTGCGTGGGAGCTGGCGCGGGCGCGGCGGCGGGCTGCTGCGCAGCACCCTGGGCTGCCGGGGTGGCCGGCGACGGCGCGGCGGCCGGTTGCGCGGCAGGCTGGGGCGCCTGGGCGCCGGCGGCGGCTTTCTTGTCCGCCTCTTCCTGGGCCTCGGCGGCGTCGTTGGCGCGCTGTTCCGGGGTGCGGCTGTCGCTGAACACCAGCAGCACGTAGCGGCTACGGTTCATCTTCGCGGTCGGCACCGCGCGCACCACGGCGAATGGCTGGCCGGAATCGTGGATCACTTCCTTGACCGTGGCCACCGGATAGCCGGCGGGGAAGCGCTGCCCCAGGCCGGAGCTGACCAGTAGGTCGCCTTCCTTGATGTCGGCGGTGTCGGCGACGTAGCGCAATTCCAGGCGCTCGGGATTGCCGGTGCCGACGGCGATGGCGCGCAGGCCGTTGCGATTGACCTGCACCGGGATACTGTGGGTGGTGTCGGTGAGCAGCAGGACCCGCGCGGTATAGGGCATCACCTCGACCACCTGGCCCATCAGGCCGCTGGCATCGAGCACCGGCTGGCCGACGAAGACGCCGTCGTTCTCGCCCTTGTCGATCATGATGCGTTGGGTGAAGGGGTTCGGATCGACGCCGATCAGCTCGCTGACCAGTACCTTGTCGTCGACCAGCGCAGCGGAATTGAGCAGCTCGCGCAGGCGCACGTTCTGCTCGGTGAGCGCGGCGAGTTTCTGCACCCGGCGCTGCATCAGCAGGGACTCGGCCTTGAGGCGTTCGTTCTCGGCGATCAGCTCGCTACGGCTGCTGAACTGGTCGCGCACGCCTTCCCAGGCGCGCACCGGCATTTCCGCCAGGCCGTAGAAAGGCGTGAGCACCATCCCCAGCTTGCTGCGGACGGGCTCCAGATAGTCGAACCGGGCGTCCACCACCATCAGGCTGACCGACAGCACGGCCAGCACCAACAGGCGAACGCCCAGCGACGGGCCTTTGGAGAATAGCGGTTTGATGATCCGCTCCTAGGCGACGATGCTCGCCACCTTACTCGGTGGAGAGCAGGTCCATGGAGTGGCGGTCCATCATCTCCAGCGCACGGCCACCGCCGCGAGCCACGCAGGTGAGCGGCTCCTCGGCGACGATCACCGGCAGGCCGGTTTCCTGTGCCAGCAGCTTGTCCAGGTCGCGCAGCAGCGCGCCACCGCCGGTCAGCACCAGGCCGCGCTCGGCGATATCCGAGGCCAGCTCCGGCGGCGATTGCTCGAGGGCGCTCTTGACCGCCTGGACGATGGTCGCCAGGGACTCCTGCAGGGCCTCGAGGACCTCGTTGGAGTTCAGGGTGAAGCTGCGCGGTACGCCTTCGGCCAGGTTGCGGCCGCGGACGTCGACTTCGCGAACGTCGCCGCCCGGGAAGGCGGTGCCGATCTCCTGCTTGATGCGCTCGGCGGTGGATTCGCCGATCAGGCTGCCGTAGTTGCGGCGCACGTAGGTGACGATGGCTTCGTCGAAGCGGTCGCCGCCGACGCGGACGGATTCGGCGTAGACAACACCGTTGAGGGAAATCAGGGCGATCTCGGTAGTGCCGCCGCCGATGTCTACGACCATCGAGCCGCGGGCCTCCTCGACCGGCAGGCCGGCGCCGATGGCGGCAGCCATCGGCTCNAGGAACACCTCGCGGGCGCCGGCGCCCAGGGCGGATTCGCGGATGGCCCGGCGCTCAACCTGGGTGGACTTGCACGGCACGCAGATCAGCACGCGTGGGCTGGGCTGCAGGAAGCTGTTCTCGTGGACCTTGTTGATGAAGTACTGCAGCATCTTCTCGCAGACGCTGAAATCCGCGATCACGCCGTCTTTCATCGGACGGATGGCGGCGATGTTGCCCGGGGTACGGCCGAGCATGCGCTTGGCCTCGGTGCCCACGGCGACGACGCTCTTCTGGCTGCCATGGCTGCGAATGGCGACCACGGACGGTTCGTTCAGGACGATGCCGCGCTCGCGCACATAAATAAGGGTATTGGCAGTACCCAGGTCGATCGACAGATCGCTGGAAAACATGCCACGCAATTTTTTGAACATGGGAAAGAAACCCTAGGCGAAGCGTGGGTGAAAAATACGCGGGTAAAAAAGTGCGGCAAACTCTAACAACGACGGGGATTTTGGGCAAGGCGGGCAATATGCTAAATTGCAGGCTTTTCCCGGCCCCACAAGGCCCGTCCAGGCGGAATTAGACCGCCGACCGCGGCATCCGTTCCCTGCCTTATATAACGCATGGCGCCCCGCCGCCCTTCCAAGGCCGCTTTTGCTGGAGACTCCCGATGGCGCTTGAACGCTCCGACGTGGAAAAAATCGCCCATCTCGCCCGCCTGGGCCTGAGCGAGGCCGATCTTCCGCGCACCACCGAGACCCTGAACAACATCCTCGGCCTGATCGACCAGATGCAGGCGGTCGACACCAGCGGCGTCGAACCGCTCGCCCATCCGCTGGAAGCCACCCAGCGCCTGCGCCCGGACGCGGTCACCGAGACCGATCACCGCGACGCCTACCAGACCATCGCCCCCGCCGTGGAAGAAGGTCTGTACCTGGTTCCGAAAGTCATCGAGTCATAAGGACGCGGACACATGCTGCATCAATTGACCCTCGCCGAGATCGCCCGCGCCCTCGCCGACAAGCAATTTTCCGCCGAAGAGCTGACCCGCACCCTGCTCGGTCGCATCCGGCAGCTGGATCCCCAGCTCAACAGTTTCATCAGCATCACCGACGACCTGGCCATTGCCCAGGCCAAGGCAGCCGACGAACGGCGCGCCAACGGCGAGAACGGCGCCCTGCTCGGCGCGCCGATCGCCCACAAGGACCTGTTCTGCACCCAGGGCGTACGCACCAGCTGCGGTTCGAAGATGCTCGACAACTTCGTCTCGCCCTACGACGCCACCGTGGTCGAGAAGCTCACCGCCGCCGGCGCCGTTACCCTCGGCAAGCTGAACATGGATGAATTCGCCATGGGCTCGTCGAACCAGTCCAGCCACTACGGCGCGGTGAAGAACCCCTGGAGCCTCGACCGCGTGCCGGGCGGCTCCTCCGGCGGTTCCGCCGCGGCAGTCGCCGCGCGCCTGCTGCCGGCCGCCACCGGCACCGATACCGGCGGCTCGATCCGCCAACCGGCGGCGCTGACCAACCTCACCGGGATCAAGCCAACCTACGGCCGGGTTTCCCGCTGGGGCATGATCGCCTACGCTTCCAGCCTCGACCAGGGCGGCCCGCTGGCGCGCACCGCCGAGGACTGCGCGCTGATGCTGGGGGTGATGGCCGGATTCGATCCGAAGGACTCGACCAGCGTCGAACAGCCGGTGGACGACTACCTGGCCGCCCTGCAGAAGCCGCTGAGCGGCCTGCGCATCGGCCTGCCGCGGGAATACTTCGGCGCCGGCCTCGACAGCCGCATCGCCGACGCGGTGCTGGCCGTGGTCGAGGAGCTGAAGACGCTCGGCGCCACGGTGAAGGACATTTCCCTGCCGAACATGCAGCACGCCATCCCGGCCTACTACGTAATCGCGCCGGCCGAGGCGTCCTCCAACCTGTCGCGCTTCGACGGCGTGCGCTATGGCTATCGTTGCGACGCCCCGCAGAACCTGGAAGACCTGTACAAGCGCTCGCGCGCGGAAGGCTTCGGCAGCGAAGTGAAGAACCGCATCATGGTCGGCACCTACGCACTGTCGGCCGGCTACTACGATGCCTATTACCTGCAGGCTCAGAAGATTCGCCGGCTGATCAAGAACGACTTCGTCAGCGCCTTTGCCGAAGTGGACGTGATCCTCGGCCCGACCACGCCGAACCCGGCCTGGAAGATCGGCGAGAAGAACGACGACCCGGTTTCCCAGTACCTGGAAGACATCTACACCATCACCGCCAACCTCGCCGGCCTGCCGGGGCTGTCCATGCCCGCCGGCTTCGTCGACGGCCTGCCGGTGGGTGTCCAGTTGCTCGCGCCCTACTTCCAGGAAGGCCGCCTGCTCAACGTCGCGCACCAGTACCAGCAGGTCAGCGACTGGCACACCCGCACCCCGGCCGGCTTCTAAGCCATGGCAACGCCACGCAGTCCCCTCCCCTCTCCCGGCGCGGAGAGGGCGACCCGCAGGGTCGGCAGCGGGACTGCGCAGGCACAGAAGGATTGAGGAACACCACATGCAATGGGAAACCGTGATCGGGCTGGAAATCCACGCACAGCTCGCCACCCAATCGAAGATCTTCTCCGGCAGCTCGACCGCCTTCGGCGCCGCGCCGAATACCCAAGCCAGCCTGGTCGACCTGGCCATGCCGGGCACCCTGCCGGTGCTCAACGAGGAGGCCGTACGCATGGCCTGCCTGTTCGGCCTGGCGATCGACGCACGGATCGACCGGCAGAACGTGTTCGCCCGCAAGAACTACTTCTACCCCGACCTGCCGAAGGGCTACCAGACCAGCCAGATGGACCATCCCATCGTCGGCAAGGGCCATCTCGACATCACCCTGGAAGACGGCACCACCAAGCGCATCGGCATCACCCGCGCGCACCTGGAGGAGGACGCCGGCAAGAGCCTGCACGAAGACTTCCAGGGCATGAGCGGCATCGACCTGAACCGCGCCGGCACGCCGTTGCTGGAGATCGTTTCCGAGCCGGACATCCGCAGCGCCAAGGAAGCCGTGGCCTACGTCAAGGCGATCCACGCCCTGGTGCGCTACCTGGGCATCTGCGACGGCAACATGGCCGAGGGCTCGCTGCGCTGCGACTGCAACGTCTCGGTACGACCGAAGGGCCAGGCCGAATTCGGCACCCGCGCCGAGATCAAGAACGTCAACTCCTTCCGCTTCATCGAGAAGGCGATCAACCACGAGATCCAGCGCCAGATCGAGCTGATCGAGGACGGCGGCAAGGTGGTCCAGGAAACCCGCCTGTACGACCCGAACAAGGACGAGACCCGCTCCATGCGCGGCAAGGAAGAAGCCAACGACTACCGTTACTTCCCCTGTCCCGACCTGCTGCCGGTGGTCATCGAGCCCGAGTACCTGGCGAAGCTGCGCGAGCAACTGCCGGAACTGCCGGTGCAGAAGCGCGAACGCTTCGAGAGCCAGTACGGCCTGTCCACCTACGATGCCAGCGTGCTGTCCGCCAGCCGCGAGATGGCCGACTACTTCGAGAAGGTCCAGGGCATCTGCGGCGACGCCAAGCTGGCGGCCAACTGGGTGATGGTCGAGCTGGGCAGCCTGCTCAACAAGGACGGCCTGGAGATCGAGCAGTCTCCGGTGTCCGCCGAGCAACTGGGCGGCATGATCCTGCGCATCAAGGACAACACCATCTCCGGCAAGATCGCCAAGATGGTCTTCGAAGCCATGGCCAACGGCGAGGGTTCCGCCGACCAGATCATCGAGGCCAAGGGCCTGAAGCAGGTCACCGACAGTGGCGCCATCGAGAAGATGCTCGACGAGGTGCTGGCGGCCAACGCCGAGCAGGTCGAGCAGTACCGCGCCGCCGACGAGGCCAAGCGCGGCAAGATGTTCGGCTTCTTCGTCGGCCAGGCGATGAAGGCCTCGAAAGGCAAGGCCAACCCGCAGCAGGTGAACGAGTTGCTGAAGAAAAAGCTCGAAGCGTGAGTCAAAGCCAGACGCCGGGTTCGCCCGGCGTCTTCTTGTCCGCCAGGAGCCTGTTGTCCATGCCCACCCCATCCGCCGCCGCGCGCCTCGCCCTCGCCGTCCTGCCCCTGTTCCTCGCCGGCTGCTCCAGCCTCGCCGGCAGCGGTTCCGCGGATACCGGCGAAGCCTCCTACTATGGCAGCCGCCACGCAGGCCTGCGTACCGCCAGCGGCGAGCGCTACAACCCCAACGCAATGACCGCTGCCCACCGCACGTTGCCGTTCGGTACCCGCGTGCGGGTAACCAACCTCGACAACCGCCGCAGCGTGGTGGTGCGGATCAACGATCGCGGGCCGTTCCGCCGCGGACGGATCATCGATGTATCGCGCAAGGCCGCCGAAGGCCTGGGTATGATCCGCAGCGGCGTGGCGCCGGTTCGGATAGAGTCGCTGGATTGAGCCACCTTCTACCCACGACAGGAACCTTCCGATGAGCGAACAAGGCAAGACCGGCCTGGAGATCCGACGTGAAGTCATGGGCGACGCCTTCGTCGAGCGCGCCATGGGCAACGCCACCGCCTTCACCCAGCCATTGCAGGACTTCGTCAACGAGCATGCCTGGGGCTCGGTCTGGGCCCGCGAGGCGCTGCCGCGCAAGACCCGCAGCCTGATCACCCTGGCCGCCCTGACCGCCCTGAAGTGCCCGCAGGAACTCAAGGGGCACGTGCGCGGTGCGCTGAACAACGGCTGCACGGTGGAGGAAATCCGCGAGGCACTGCTGCACTGCGCGGTCTATGCCGGGGTGCCGGCGGCGATCGATGCGTTCCGTGCGGCGCAGGAAGCGATCGATACCTGGCAGGGCGAACAGCCCGCCTGAGCCCAGGAGCCATTCGCAGCGGCATGAGCGCCGCCGTCAGGCCACGGGTTGATAACACCGATGCCTGAGCGACGGCGAATAACGCCAGGGGCGTTATCCGCCCTATGGGACCGAGCGCAGGCGCCTACGGATAACTGAAGCGCTTCACCAGCGTCAGCTCGCCAGGCTTGCGCATCGGCACCAGGAAGGTTTCCTGTTTCTCGTTCGGCGTGCCCTCTTCGGTGACCAGGGTGATGCGCGCCGTGGTCAGGTCCTGGGCGGCCTGTTCGGCGCCATCCTCGCTGCTGCCGTAGCCACCGCCGAAGTAGTTGACGTAGACCAGGTAGGGCCCCTTCTGCGGCGTCGGCGTGGCGATGATTTCCGGGCCGTAGCCGGTGGTGACGTCGACATCCAGGGTCGCGCCGTTGGCCAGCGAACGATTGCCATACCAGACATGGTCGCCGTCCGGGGTCACCAGGTGCAGGTCGAGGTCGGTGTTGTCGCTGTCCCAGGACAGCAGCACGCGCAGCTTGGCCGGCACTTCCCCGCCGCCGCCACCGTGATAGAACTGGACCCGTCGCGACTGCCCGGCGGCGTTGCGCACCTCGACGCTGTTGCTGCCGGACGGGAAGGCGAACGGGCGGTCGAAGCTGCCATCGGCGTCCACCTTCAGTGGCATGCTCACACCGTTCACCACCAGCGTCGCCGGGCGGTCCTTGGGCTGGCTCTCGATCGCGCCGCGAATGCGCGCGGTGGTCGCCTGGTCGGCGGCGACGTTGACCGAGGACGCCGGGTAGTTCACCACCTGCCGGTAATTGGCGGCGGAACCGTCGCCGGCACGCCAGCCGGAGACCGGCGTATCCAGTTTCACGGGGTTGTCCGCCCAGGCGACGAGGGGAAGGCAACTGAGCAGGGCGGCAAGGGACATTCGGTTCATGGAGTCATTCCAGTAGCAGGCGCCGGGCCAGGCTTTCGATATAGTTTTCGTCCTGGCCGCTGGGATGGGCGCGGAAGGCCAGGTGCAGGTATTCGTGGGTGAGGTCCAGGCGTTCCTGTAGGGAATACAGGCCGCGGACGAAGATGCGTTCGCGCTCGCGATCGACATAGGGCCGCCCGGAAGCCAGGCGGCACACGGAAAAACTCGGAATCTCCTCGTAGCCGGGCTCTCGGTCGAGACGCTCGCGCCACTGCCGGCGCTGCTTGCGCAGCCAGTCTTCGGCAGCCGGCAACGGCTGGCAGGCGGCCACCGGGTTGTCCCAGCGGCTCAGGCTGCTGCGCGGGAAAGCCTGGGCGAGGATGCTGTCGTAGCCCAGTCCCTGCCCGGCTTGCTCCACCGCGTGCTTCCAGGACAGGCGCGCCGGACCAGGCTGGTCGGAGTGATAGTTGACGGTCGCCCCGGCCAGCACCAGGTCGGCGCTCCAGGCAGCGATCCGCCGCGTCGGCGCGCTGGCCGGGCGCGGCGCCACGCGCTGGCGCTGGCTGCTGTCATCGATGGCCAGGCATTCGCCGCGCGGCGCGGCGTTTTGCAATAGATAGGTGCGAATGGTCACCGCCAGCGCGCGAGCGGCTTCCTTCGGCTGCGCCGAGGCTTCGCGCTCCAGCACCCGCGCCACGTACTCTTCGCGCGAAACCCGCGCGACCAGGCGCGGCACGCCATCCACCCGTTGCAGGAAGAGGTCGCCGGCGCTGGCGATGTCCAGTCGATTGCCGTTGGCGAAGAGCACTTGCTGCGGACCATGCAGCAGGCCTTCGGCGGCCGGGTGGCCGGAGGGATCGCTGACCGAGCGCAGCGGATAGCGGCTGAACAGGTTCACTTCCACGCAACGGCCCGGATCGGCCGGCCACGGACTCGGCAGGAAGCGCCCGAGCACCTCGGCGTAGCGGTCCAGGATCACCTTGCTGGTTCCCGGGCCGCCGAGCCAGAGCGGCGTTCCATCGACCAGCCAGCCGGCGAAACCGCCCTGGCGCGCCTGCGGGTCATGGTCGTCGAGCCAGCTCCAGGTCTTCACCCGCAGGCGGCCGCCAAGGCTGGCCACGGCATGGCCGTCGCCGGCCTGCAACGCCACGTCGAGCAGTACCCGCCGCGCCTCGCCCTGGGCCGGCAGTTGCTGCAACTGCTCCAGAAGCTCCTTAACCGGCACCCGCGTCTGCGGTTGCAGCCGTTCCAGATCGAGCAACCAGGCCGGTGCCTGGCGCGCCTGCCAGTAGCCGCGCCAGGCCTCCGGCCGCAAGGCGAGGCGCTGCGGCTCGAAATACAGCCCGCAGGAGCGCACCAGGGCGCGGTCACGACCGATCGTCTGGCCATTCTCGCAGCAGTAGACCTCCTCGCGGCTGCGCCCCTGGCAGGGATAGGGCGGCTCGGCCTGGCCGGTGTCGCTCAGCCAGGCGAAGACGAACAGTTTCCACAGGCTGCCCAGCGGAGCCTGCAAATCGGCCGGCAACGGCCGGCGCTCGAGCACCCGCTGGCGATCCAGGCTCACCAGTTCGTAGCCCTGGGTCGTGCGCCAGGCCAACTGGACCGGCGCCTCCGCTGCGCGAAGCAGCAACGGCACGGCGCACAGCAGGACCAGCCAGGCGCGCAACGCAATCACTCGACCTTGACCTTGGCCAGCGCCGGCTTGGCTTCCAGGGCCTGCTGTTCCGGCGCGTAGAGACGCAGGTAGCGGGCCGGTGGCAGGTTGAAGCTGCCTTTCTGGGAGAAACGCACCAGGTGACGGAAACGCTGCTCGCCACTCAGGCTGTCCACCGGCACCCCGTAGAACAACTCGCCCGGTTCGTTGCGCGCACGCTCCAGGGTGGTCGCTTCGTCGCCGGCCAGGCCGCTGATCTTGATGCCCCAGGTGGTGCGCTCGACATCCGCGCCGGGCGGCAGCGGCAGTTCCAGCATGCCGTAGCGTAGAGCGGTGTCTTCCGGAACGTTCAGGGTCACTTCGTCGAGATACAGTTCGTCGCTGGAAAGCGGCTTGTCGCCAACCTCCTCGACCTTGAACTCGAACGCCCCCTCACCGGGCACCAGGCGCAGCAGACGACGGCTGATCTGCACCGGCAGTTGCCCGCTCGGCGCCTGGGCGCTGCGGTAGCTGAGCGCAACCGGCAACGGCCGGGCCGGCGCCTCGTCCAGGTCGACCCAGCTCGGAATGCCGCGGCCGCGCCATTGCCAGTAGGTTTCGCCGCTGGCGCCGCGCTGCGCCTGCCAGTCCTTCGGCGGCTGCGGCAGCTTGCCCTGCGGCGCCTGGGCCAGGGCGCCCTGCAGCCAGGTCAGGGCCAGGGCGCGTTCCAGGGTCGAT
The DNA here is from genome assembly GCF_052044465.1 of Pseudomonas sp. 22490. Taxonomy (NCBI): domain Bacteria; kingdom Pseudomonadati; phylum Pseudomonadota; class Gammaproteobacteria; order Pseudomonadales; family Pseudomonadaceae; genus Pseudomonas; species Pseudomonas sp. 22490. The sequence continues at coordinate 182,389 of NZ_JBQENS010000005.1, forward strand.
TGCGCCGGCGCCAGGCGTTGCAGCAGAGCGCTGGCCTGCTGGCCATCCACGGCCGAGCGAGAGGCCAGCAAGGCATCGGTGAACGGCAAGCCGGCCTCACGCAGGCGCTGCGTCGCCGTCTCGGCCTGGGCGGCCAGCGGCGCGGGCACCGCGACCCGCAGTTGCCGTGCAAGGTCCACCGCCAGCACTCGCGCCGCGGCCAGGCCGACGGCCGAGTCCGGGTCGCCCAGCACCAGGCCGTCGTCGGCCTCCAGCGGCTCCGCGCGCGCCTGCCCTTCGCCGGCGTTGGCCAGATCGTTGAGCAGGCCGCCGAGCAGGGTGTTCACCGGCAACTGCATGTCGCGGGCGAAAGCCAGGATCAGCGCACGCTGCAGCAGCGGGGTCTGCGTCGCCTGCTTGGCGTAGGGCTCGAGGATGCGCTGCCAGTGTTCGGCCGGCAGTTGGATCTCCAGTGCGCGGCTGGCGTACCAGTCGGCGTAGTAGGCGTAGGCGGTGAGGAAAGCGTCGCCATCGACGTCGCCACCCCACCAGGCGAACCAGGCGTCCGGGCCGGCCATCTGCACCAGGCGCAGGCGACTGTTCTGCATGATCAGGCGCAGGCGGTCGCGAATCCGCGGCTCGCCGCCGGCCAGCGCCGGATAGGCGATGCTCAGCGGTAGCAGTTGGCTGGCGGTCTGCTCGACGCCGCCGTAGGGATACTCCAGCAGATCATCGAGATTGCCCAGGTAGGCCGCGGCCGGGCCATCGGCCAGGCGCAGGCGTACGTCGCGCGCGTCCGCCGGCAGTTGCAGCGGGTTGCTCGCCGCCGCCAGGCTGAGGTTCTGCACCTGCTCCACCTGCCAGCCGTCGGCCAGCAGGTTGAAGCGCACCGCCAGGCGGTCGCGGACCTGCCCGTCCTGGCGCAGCTCGGCGCTCCAGTCGCCATCGCTGAGCGGCTGTTGCGCCAGCGGAATGTAGTTGACTCCCTTGGCCAGCTCCAGGGTCTGGCTGCGCTGGCTGCCAGGCGGCCCGCTGAGCAGCTCGGCCTTGACCGGCTGTTCGCCCTGGTTGAAGACGAACAGGCCGAGGTCGGGCTGGTCACCCTGGCGGAAGCGAGTCGGCCCGCTCCACTTCAGGTACAGCGGCTTCTCCGAGCGAAGGAACTGCTTCTTCTGGCCGACCTGGCCGTTGTCGTCGATGGCCCGCGCGGTGATCCGCCAGCGGGTCAGCGAGTCGGGCATGCGGAAGCTGAAGCTGGCCTTGCCCTGGGCGTCGGTGACCAGCTCCGGCTGCCAGGCGGCGGTGTCGACGTCCTCGCGGCGCGGCCGCTCCAGTACCTTGACGCCGCGCTCGCTGCGGTTCGCCCGTCCGGGTGCGCTGGTGCTGCCGGGCAACGCCACGTCGTAGCTGATGAAGGCCAGGCTGGCGCTGGTGCGCACGTTGTTGCGCCGCGGATGGTAGAAGAACTGGTCGATGCCGGGGGCGATCTCCGCCTGCAGGGCATAGACCATCTCATCCACCACGCTGACGGTCAGGTGGCTGGAAACCGGTTTGCCGGCGAAGCGCGTGGCCAGGGTCACGGTCACCGTCTCGCCCGGTTCGTAGCGCTCCTTGTCGGTGGCGATGTCGATCTCTACCTGGGGCATGCCGACCTTGATCCCGGCGTTCTGGAAGCTGTAGTCGCCGCCCTTGGTGTAGAGCACCGAGAAGGTCAGGTTCGGCGAGAACTCCTCGCGCACCGGGATCCACACGCGGTACTGGGTCGGATTGAGCTTTTCCAGGCGCAGCCAGTCGGCGCCCTTGGACAGCAGGGCGGTGGCCTCGACCTTGTCGCGCTCCAGGGACAACAGCGCATCCTCCACCGGCTCGGGGAAGGTGATCAGTGCGGAGGCTTCCTCGCCGGTGCGGTACTCGGGCTTGTCGAACACCACCTCGACGGTGCCCGGCACCGACTTCACGCCCTCGCCGCTCACCGAGTGGCCGGTGGCGCCAAGGAGCTGGCCCTTGTCGTCGCGCAGCTCCACGGAATAGGTACCGGGGCGCTCGAAGGTCAGCGCGAAGCGGCCGTCGGCGACCGGACCGCTATCGGTGGCGCGGTCCTCCAGGCGGATCCACTGGTAGCTGCTCGGCTTGAGCGGGGTCGGCTGTTCGCTGGCATAGCTGAACTCGACCTTCTCGCCGGCGGCGCTGAAGCGCTGCGGCGCGCTCAGGCGGTAGCGCGCGGCGCCGCGCTCGATGAGGATCTCCTTGCTGGTCTTGACCCGGTAGGCGGCGCCGTCGCTGGCGAAGATGGTCAGCATGTAGCGACTGGGTTTCTCGGCCGGCGGCAATTCGATGGCGGCGCGGCCCTTGCCGTCGGTGGTCAGTTCGGTGCTGCTCAGTTCCACCGGGAACTGGCCGAGATACTGCAGTTCGTTGTCCACCATCGACAACTGCTGGGCGCGCAGGCTCAGTTGCAGGCGCGCGTTGGCCACCGGCTTGCCGTCCGGATAGAGCAGGACGATCTCGCCCTTCACCGGCTCGGCGGTCTTGAAGTCCGGCTTGGCCAGGTCGAGGGCGACTTCGAAGTGCGGCTTGATGTATTCGGCGACGCGGAAGGCGCTGCTGTAGGTCTGCCCGCGGTAGTCGAAGCGCAACTCGTAGCCGCCGGCGACGGCGTTCTCCGGCAGTTGGAAGCGGCCATTGGCGCCGCTCTTCGCGTCGAAGCGGAGGTCCAGGCTTTGCAATACCGTGCCGCTGGCGTCGATCACGCTCAGGCGCACCGGCGCGCTGGCGGCGGCCTGGGATTGCCGGGCGTCCTTGAACTCGCGGCCGACCATCTTCAACGAGACCCAGTCGCCCGGCCGGTACAGCGGGCGGTCGGTGAAGGCGTAGATCTTGGTGTCGTAGATCTCGCTGTCGTAATAGAAGTTCTCGGAGACGAAGACCCCGCCCTCGCGGTCCTCGCCGATCACGTAGGAGCGCTCCGGACTGGCGTGCTTGAGCCGCAGCAGGCCGTCGGCGTCGGTATTGCCGCTGCTCATCACGCCCAGGCCGTCGGTCCATAGCACCTTGGTGTCGGGCACCGGGGTGCCTTCGTGCTTGCGTGCGGTCCAGACCAGCAGCTCGTCGCCGGCGACCTTGCTCACCGCCACGCTGTTGGAGACGAACACCACGGTGGTGGCGCGGTACTTGCCGACAAGCGCCTCGACCAGGTACAGGCCCGGCTTCAGCTTGCCCAGCGGGATGTAGACATTGCCCGGCACGACGTTGATGAACTCGCTGGAGGAACCGGCCAGCTTTACGTCCTGCGGCGGCTCGATGGGCTTGGCGTCCCACAGCGGATAGCGGAACTGGCTGACCAGCGGCAGGCCGGGAATCGGCGCGTATTGCGACTGCGCGTCGTAGGGCGTCGGCGCGGTCATGGCGTTGCCCATCTTCAGCTCGGGCACCGCCTCGGTGACCTGTTGCCGCGACTCGTAGGAGAAGGCGCGCTGCATCACCCGGCGCGACTTGCGATACCAGTTGTCCCAGAGATAGGCCAGGGTGTTCGACAGGCCTTCGCCCTTGAACTGTCCCTCGGCCAGGACCCGGTGCAGGTTCTTCTGCCGCTTGAGGAACTCCAGCGGCTGTTCGATCCGGTACAGGCGCACGTCGACCCCGCCATAGGGCTCCATGCGGTAGCGCCGGTAGTCGCGGCCGGGCGCTTCGAGACGGACCCGCGCTTCCTCGTCGGTGGCGAAGCTGCTGTCGGCGAGCAGGAAGAAGGATTCGCCGGCCATCGGCGTGTAGCCGCTCGGTTCCACCGTGTCTTCCGCCTGGACGGCGGCGAACGGCAGCAGGACCAGGGCGGCGACCGCCAGGCTACGGCTGAAACGGCGCAGGTTGCTCATTGCTGTGGTCTTCACTGGGACGCGATTCATTGAGAGAGGAAAGCCAGCCGATAGATGCCGATAAAGTTGGGATTGGATTCGTCGGGGATCCATCGGGTGTCCTTCCATGTCATGAGTTGTTGCAGGCTGACCGAGCGCATGCCGTTATCGGTCGGGGTGCTGCTGCCGGTGTGATAGGCGATGGAGCGGCCCATCCAGATCATCAGGTGCTGGTCGTCGCCCTGGTCGTAGAACATCAGGTCGCCGGGGCGCGCCTGGTTGAGGTCGCGACCGACCAGCCGGCTGTTGAACTGCACCAGCTTGATCGCATTCACGTAGGGCCCGACCTGGCCGCCACCCTGCTGCCAGTTCTGCGCCAGGCGCCGTTGCTCGGGACTGAGCGCCAGCTCCGGGGGCAGGTAGCGGTTGGACAGGCCGTTGGCGCGCAGCCACTTGCCATCGTGGACTTTCAGCGCCTCGTTGGCGGCGAAGCGCACCAGGCCGGCGCAGTCCTGTTGGTGCCAGCGCGGACTCGGCCCTTGGCGCAACTGTTCCTGGGCGATGCGCACGAACCAGGCGCGGAATACCTGCGATTGCTGCGGGTCGAGCGTTACCGCGGGCTCGCCGCGGGCAACGCCGCTGGCCAGCAGGAGCAGCGCCAGGCCGAAGGCAGTCAGGCGTCTCACAGCGACCGCCATTCCAGCGGCAGCCATTGCCACGGTGCGTTGGCCTGGCTTCCGGCAGGCAGCCCGAGGGCGTAGCTGCCCTTGCCGGCGAGGGTTTTCAGGCGCGGCATCAGGTAGGTGTCGGCGGCATTGCGGAATACCGGCTCCATGTCCTGCGGCAGGCTGTCGAGGGTTTCCCGTTGCAGCAGTTCGGAGAGCGGCTGCGGCGCCAGGTAGGCCGGTACCAGCGCATCCTTCGGCAACACCTCGGCGAGCGGCGGATAGCGTTTGTCGAGGGTGTCCAGGGCCTTGCCGAGCAACTGGTCGTCGAGGGAGAACAGCAGGGTCTGGCCATGGCGCGCCATGCCGATGCGGAAGAACGCGCGGCCGCTGATGCTCTCCGGGTTGTCCGCCTGGCTGGCCGGATAGGCGCCGAAGTTCGAGCTGACCTGGCGGGTCCAGCGGCGGGTCTGGCCATCCACCCGGTCTTCCACCGGGAAGCTGCCACCCTCGACCTTGGCTTCCTTCGCGCCGATCACGCGACCGAACAGCTTGCCCAGCTCGTCGTCGAGTTCGGCACTGGCCGGCGCGCTCAACTGGCCCACCAGCAGCGGCGAATGCAGCCGCGAACTGGCGTACCAGCAGAGACCGGCAGCGCCGCTGAGATGCTCGGAGAAGGCCTGGGCCATCTTCTGCTCGGCCCCCAGACGCTCCAGCATCACCCCGTACAGGCCAGGGGTGACCGGCAGCGCCACGCAGGCGCTGGCGCCCATCGGCATGGCCTGCCAGACCGGGGCGAAGTCCAGCGGCGGCTGGCGTTCCACCTCGTTCAGCGCCAGGTAGCTGCTCCAGCCCTGCTCGCCCTTCTCGAAGCGCACCCCGGCGAAGCTCGGGATGAAGCGCTGGTAGCCCATGGCCAGGACGCTGGCATTGAGGGTGATGCGCTGGCGCAGCTCGCCGCGGCCCGGCAGGCCGAAGCGCTCGGGGAACAGTTCGTCGCCGTCGAGCAGTGCCTCCAGGTCTTCGCTGGCCGGAGCGTTCAGCGGGCTGTCGTCGCTTTCGCCACCATCGTCGAAGAGCATCCGTGGGTTCGACAGCAACAACAGCCGGTCGCCCTTGGACAGGAACAGCATCGCCTTGTCGTTGCCGTAGCGCAGGCGATAGACCGAGGTTCCCGCCAGCTCGCCGACCTTGCGCAACTGCTGGTCGTCGGCGGCGATATGGGCCAGCGGCTCGATCACCCGCGCCAGGCCGCCGCGCTTGAGCACCACCACGAAGTCGCGCAGGCGGCCGTCGGCGCCGCGCCAGAGGGCGACCTGGGCCGGTTGGTCGAGCAGTTCCTCGACCAGGCTGTCCTTCAGGGTCAGGTCGTGCTCGTAGATGATCCGCCGCAACGTACCGGTCAGGCCGAGGCGGTCGCCATTGTTCTCGTAATAGAAGACGAAGTCCTCGGTCAGGGTATCGCGCAGCAACGGCACCTCGAGGATTTCCTTCGGCAGGCGGCTCAGCGACACGCTCTCGATCAGCGCGTCGGGCTTGCGCAGGTCACGGTAGGCACGTGGCGCGTCGGCGTCCGCGGGTGCCTGGGCGCCGATCGGCTGGCCGAGGTCCTCTTCGGCCGGGCGCCCTCCGCCGAGCCGCTCCAGCCAGCCCATCTGCCAGGCCAGCACACCGCCGGCGGCCAGCGCGGCGACGATCCCCAGCACCGGCCACAGGGCGCTTCGGGTGCGCGCAGCGGCGGGCGCAGGGGTTCCGTTGGCAGGGCTGGGGGTGTTGTTCTCGCTCATGGTTCGCTAATCCCGTGTCATCCGTACGAGGGGATGCTTCAGTAGGTAAAGGTCTTGACCAGCACCAGGTCGCCGATGGTGCGCAGGGGCACGACGAAGGTCTCGTGCTTCTCGTCGACGCTGTTTTCGTTGAACACCAGGTTGACCTGCGCGGTGATCACGTCCTGTACGTTGCTGCCGGCCTGGAAGTTGTAGCCCTGGTTGTTGAGGTTGCCCCAGTAGTTCACGTAGATCAGGTAGGTGCCGTGCAGCGGCGCGCCCATGGTGAACATCTCCGGGCCGGGCCCGTCGACGCCGTCCGGATCGAGGCCGCCGCTGTTGCTCAGGCGCGGATGCGCCCAGTAGGCGTGCTGGCCATCGGGGGTGACGATATGCAGGTCGAGCTCGGCCTTCGGATCGTCCCAACCCAGCACCACGCGCACGCGCGGCGGCAGTTGGGAGCGATTGGCTTCGTAGAACTGCACGCGCTTGAGGATCTTGCCGTCGGCGCTGCCGACCTGAACGCCGTTGGAGCCGTGGCCGAACGCATAGGGGCGGACGAAGCGCCCGGCGCCGTCGGTATAGAGAGGGAGAGGATTGCCGTTGACCACCAGGCGCTGGGCGCGCTCGGTGCCGACCAGTTCGCGCAGGTGTCCTTCGATCAGGCTGCGGCCGCGCTGGCCGCCGCGATCGATGGGCGGAGTCGGATAGGCGACACGCGGGGCATCGGGCTGCTCGAGCAGGCCGGAATAGCGCCAGCCTGCCGTCGGACCATCCAGGTCCACCGAAGGCTCGGCTAGTGCAGGCAGCCCGAAGGCCAGTCCGAACAGCACCGACAGGCAGCCGGCACTCGAACCGAAGATACGCATGATCAATCCCTGGTCGTGCGATTCATGAAAGTTGCATCTTAACGATTGCGCTGTCCGCTGGATATCCCCGGCGACCGGCGGAATGTGCGAAATCCACCGCGATTCGACGGAAAGCGGAAAGTATAGGGGGCGCCATGCGGCGCCCCCGTTGTCATTTACGCTTCAGCGCCGTACCGGCCGCTTCTGCAGCTTGCGCTGCAAGGTCCGTCGATGCATGCCCAGGGCGCGGGCGGTGGCGGAGATGTTGCCCTCGTGCTCGGCGAGCACGCGCTGGATGTGCTCCCATTGCAGGCGATCCACCGACATCGGGTTTTCCGGCACCAGGGTGTCCAGGTCGGCGTGCTCGGAGAGCAGCGCGGCCAACACGTCATCGGCATCCGCCGGCTTGCACAGGTAGTTGCAGGCGCCGCGCTTGATCGCCTCCACCGCGGTGGCGATGCTGGAATAGCCGGTGAGGATCACCACCCGCATGTCCGCGTGCAGTTCCAGCAGCTTCGGCAGCAGCACCAGGCCGGAGTCGCCTTCCATCTTCAGGTCGAGCACGGCATAGTCCGGCGTGTCCTGCTGGGCCAGCGCCAGGCCTTCCTCGGCGGAGCCGGCGGTGCTGACCCGCAGGCCGCGACGGCTCATGGCCCGCGCCAGGACCCGGGTAAAGGTGGGATCGTCGTCCACCAGCAGGAGATGGGGTTGTTCTTCCCCTTCGAAGAGCAGCTCTTCAGACATAGGCAGGGCCTCTCAGACGGATCACTCAAGCCATTCCGTAGCTGCGCGGCAAGCGCAGTTCGGTCAGAGTGCCGCCATCTTCGTGGTTATACAACTTCACCGTTCCACCAGCGCGGGTCACGCTGGCCTGACTGAGAAACAGGCCGAGGCCGAAGCCCTTGCCCTTGGTGGTGAAGAACGGTTTGCCGATCTGTTCGGCGATCGCCAGGGGCACCCCGACGCCGTGGTCGCGGATACTCAGGCAGATACTGCTGCTGTCCCAGTCCAGGCGGATGTCAAGGTCGTCGGGACAGGCGTCCGCCGCATTGTTCAGCAGGTTCAGCAGAGCCTGGCTGAGGTCGGTCGGCGGGGTCAGGCGCGGCGCGGAGCCGAGGCCCAGGCACTGGTAGCGGTAGGAAGCCTCCGGACGCATCAGGTGCCAGCGGCGCAGCACCGATTCCAGCCATTCCGCGGCGCTTTGCTCCTCGATCGCCTGACGACGGTCGGCCTCGGCCGCCCGTACCAGTTGCTGGAGGGTGTGCTTGCACTGCTTGACCTGTTCCTGGAGCAATGCCAGGTCTTCCTGCAGGGTCGGGTCCTGCGGGCGCTCCTGGCGCAGCTCGTTGAGCAGCACGCTCATGGTCGCCAGCGGCGTACCCAGTTCGTGCGCGGCACCGGCCGCCTGGGTGGCCACCGCGAGCAACTGCTGGTCGCGCATGCTTTCCTCGCGCCGCTCGGCCTGCATGTGCGCCTGCCAGCGCAGCGCCTCGGACATCTTCACCACGAAGAAGGTGATGAAGGCCGCCGACAGGGCGAAGTTCAGCCACATGCCGAACAGGTGCAGGTTGATCAGCATCGCCTCGTGCTGAACCGCCTGCAGGTGCAGCGGGTGGTACCAGATCAGCAGCAGGGTGTAGCCGGTCAGGGCCAGGCCGGAGAGCACCATGGAGTAGATCCAGGGCAGGGTCGCAGCGGCGATGGTCAGCGGTACCAGGTAATAGGAGACGAAGGGGTTGGTCGAGCCGCCCGAGTAATACAGCAAGGTGCTGTGGATGATCAGGTCGCAGGCCAGTTGTACCGCGTACTCCTGGTCGGTCACCGGCCACGGCGCGCGCAGGCGCAGCGCGGTGAACAGAATCAGGCAGGCGGACAGGCCAAGGGTCAGGCCGAGCGCCAGCCACGGCAGCGGCAACAGGTCGGAGAGCCAGGCGAAACCCACCGAGCCGGCCTGCGCGGCCAGCACGAGAATACGGATGAGGAGCAGACGGCCAAGGTTCTGGCGACTGGCGGAGAGCAGGAAAACCGGTGCGCGCATGTTTTCTTCCGGAATAAGCGCGAGTATAGCCAAGACGCTGTCGGCAACTCTGCGGCAAAGTGACTCAGAAACCTCGCAGGTCGCCATCCTGCCCTGTTTCGCCGAGCGCTGTCAGGGCTCAGATCAGTAAATTTCACGTTTTTTCCGAAATCGCCTAACCCGTTCCGGGAAAAGCCTTCGTCTCATGGTCCAAGACTGGCGTATAGGCGTGTTTGCCGCGCCTGCCGGAACGATGCTCTACAGTGTGAATTCAGCCTTAGTACAAGGAGTTGCCCAATGTCTGCGATTTCCCGCCTGGCCGCTGCCGTCACCCTCTGCGCCGCCAGCCTCTCGGCCGTCGCCGAGGAAGCGCCGCGCTACAACCAGGTCTCGCTGCACGCCGAAGTCAGCCAGCAGGTGGCCCACGACCTGATGCAGGTCACCCTCTACAGCGAAAACCAGGGCAGCGATCCGGCCAAGCTCGCCGCCGAGACCACCAGCGTCCTCAACGCCGCCGTCGCCGACGCGCGCAAGGTCAAGGGCGTGACCATCAGCCTGGGCAGTCGCAACAGCTATCCGGTCTACGACGACAAGGGCCAGAAGATCACCGGCTGGCGCGAGCGCGCCGAGCTGCGCCTGGAAAGCTCCGACTTCGCCGCCCTCGGCCAGCTTTCCGCCGACCTGCTGGGCAAGCTGAAGATGGGCGGCATGGACTTCAGCATCGCCGATGCGACCCGCAAGAAGAACGAGGACCAATTGATGAAAGGCGCCGTGGACGCGTTCAAGGAGCGCGCCCAGTTGCTCACCGAGGCGCTCGGCGGCAAGGGCTACAAGCTGGTCAGCCTGAGCGTGAACAGCGCCGGCGCACCGCGCCCGTACCCGGTGATGCGGATGGCGGCGATGAAGGCCGACGCCAGCTTCGGTGGCGCCCAGGCGCCGGAGATCGAGGCCGGGACCAGCCAGGTCACGGTCAACGCCGACGGTGTGATCGAGGTGCAGATGCCCTGATCCGGTCGGCGCGCACCACAAGAGGCAGCCTCCGGGCTGCCTCTTGCGTTTCCACTGTCTCTCGCGCAGCAAACGCGGCCTGCGTCGCGTTTGCGCAAATTCGAAAATGCGACATTCCCTTTCAAACGGATAACAACATCTACACTGAACCGACCTCGACGCTTGCGGCCGGCACATGCCCTGCATAGCTTCGCGCAAGACAGCTCACGAGGCTGTCCCTCGCAGACAATCAAAATAACCAGAGGTCACTCCATGCGTAGAAACGCCGTCATCCGCTCCGCGATCATTCCCTCGCTGCTCGGCGCAGCGCTGGTCGCCGCCGTTCCCCAGGCCTTCGCCAGCAACCTGATCTTCTGCTCGGAAGGCAGCCCGGCCGGCTTCGATCCCGCCCAGTACACCACCGGTACCGATTTCGACGCCGCGGCGGAAACCGTCTTCAACCGCCTGACCCAGTTCGAGCGCGGCGGCACCAAGGTCCTTCCCGGCCTCGCGGAAAGCTGGGACGTCAGCGACGACGGCAAGACCTATACCTTCCACCTGCGCAAGGGCGTGAAGTTCCACAGTACCGACTACTTCAAGCCGACCCGCGAATTCAATGCCGACGACGTGCTGTTCACCTTCGAACGCATGCTCGACAAGGATCATCCGTTCCGCAAGGCCTACCCCACCGAGTTTCCCTACTTCACCGACATGGGCCTGGACAAGAACATCGCCAGGGTCGAGAAGCTCGACGAGCATACGGTGAAGTTCACCCTCAACGAGGTCGACGCGGCCTTCATCCAGAACCTGGCGATGCCCTTCCCATCGATCCAGTCCGCCGAATACGCCGCGCAACTGCTCAAGCAGGGCAAGGCCAGCGACATCAACCAGAAGCCGATCGGCACCGGCCCGTTCGTGTTCAGCCGCTACCAGAAGGATGCGCAGATCCGCTTCAAGGGCAACAAGGACTACTGGAAGCCGGACGAGGTGAAGGTCGACAACCTGATCTTCGCCATCAACACCGACGCCTCGGTGCGCGCGCAGAAGCTCAAGGCCGGCGAGTGCCAGATCACCCTCAACCCGCGCCCCGCCGACCTCGACGCGCTGAAGAAGGACCCGAACCTGAACCTGCCGTCGCAGGCCGGCTTCAACCTCGGCTACATCGCCTACAACGTCACCCACAAGCCGTTCGACAAGCTGGAAGTACGCCAGGCGCTGGACATGGCGGTGAACAAGAAGGCCATCATCGACGCCGTCTACCAGGGCGCCGGCCAGTTGGCGAGCAACGGCATGCCACCGACCCAGTGGTCCTACGACGAGACCATCAAGGACGCGCCCTACGATCCGGCCAAGGCCAGGGAGCTGCTGAAGAAGGCCGGCGTCGCCGAAGGCACCGAGATCACCCTGTGGGCCATGCCGGTACAACGCCCCTACAACCCCAACGCCAAGCTGATGGCGGAAATGCTGCAGAACGATTGGGCGAAGATCGGTATCAAGGCGAAGATCGTCACCTACGAATGGGGCGAATACATCAAGCGCGCCAAGGGCGGCGAGCATGACGCCATGCTGATCGGCTGGAGCGGCGACAACGGCGACCCGGACAACTGGCTCGGCACCCTCTACGGCTGCGACGCGGTGGACGGCAACAACTTCTCCAAATGGTGCGACGCCGGCTACGACAAGCTGGTCAAGGATGCCAAGCGCACCACCGACCAGGGCAAGCGCACCGAGCTGTACAAGCAGGCCCAGCACATCCTCAAGGAACAGGTGCGGATCACCCCGATCGCCCACTCCACCGTGTACCAGCCGATGCGCAAGACGGTACACGACTTCAGGATCAGTCCCTTCGGCCTGAACTCGTTCTACGAGGTCAGCGTCGGCAAGTAGCTTCGCCTGCCAGCCGCGCCGCCCCGCCACGAGCGAGGCGGCGCCTCTCCCCAGGGCGGCCGACCCGGCCGTCCCGCTCCAGAGGAGTCATCCATGCGACCACGCTCTGCCCTGCGCTACAGCCTGCTGCTGCTCGCCTTCGCCGCCAGCGCCGCCATCCAGGCCCAGCCGAAGACCCTGGCGGTGTGCACCGAAGCGGCGCCGGAAGGGTTCGATCCGGCCCGCTATACCTCCGGCTACACCTTCGACGCCTCAGCCCATCCGCTGTACAACGCGCTGGCCGCGTTCGCTCCGGGCAGCGCCACGGTGATCCCGGCCCTGGCGGAAAGCTGGGACGTCTCCGCTGACGGCCTCGTCTACACCTTCCGCCTGCGCCAGGGCGTGAAATTCCACAGCACCGACTACTTCAAGCCAACCCGCGAATTCGACGCCGACGACGTGCTGTTCAGCTTCCAGCGCATGCTCGATCCGCAGCACCCCGCCCACGACCTTTCGCCCAGCGGCTACCCCTACGCCGACGCCATGCAACTGCGCGACATCATCGAGCGCATCGAGAAGATCGACGAGCACCAGGTGCGCTTCGTCCTCAAGCACCCGGAGGCGCCGTTCCTCGCCGACCTGGCCATGCCGTTCGGCTCGATCCTCTCCGCCGAATATGCCGGCCAGTTGATCGCCAGGGGCAAGGGCGACGAACTCAACAGCAAGCCGATCGGCACCGGCCCGTTCGTCTTCACCCGCTACCGCAAGGATGCCCAGGTGCGCTACGCAGCCAACCCCGACTACTGGAAGGGCAAGCCGGCCATCGACCACCTGGTGCTGGCGATCACCCTCGACCCCAACGTGCGCGTGCAGCGCCTGCGCCGCAACGAATGCCAGATCGCCCTGACGCCCAAGCCCGAAGACGTCGCCGCGTTACGCCAGGACCCGCAACTGACGGTGCTGGAAGAAGCGGCGATGATCACCTCACACGCCGCGATCAACACCCGGCACGAACCGTTCGACGACCCGCGCGTGCGCCGGGCGATCGCCATGGGCTTCAACAAGTCGTCCTACCTGAAGATCGTCTTCGGCGACCAGGCCCGCCCGGCCATCGGCCCCTACCCGCCGATGCTGCTCGGCTACGACGACAGCATCCGCGACTGGCCCTACGACCCCGAACGGGCCAAGGCCCTGCTGAAGGAAGCCGGCGTCACCCCGGACACACCCCTGAACCTCTACATCAGCACCGGCAGCGGCCCCGGCGGCAACCCGGCGCGAGTGGCGCAACTGATCCAGTCCGACCTGGCCGCCATCGGCATCCGGGTGAACATCCGCCAGTTCGAGTGGGGCGAGATGGTCAAGCGCACCAAGGCCGGCGAACACGACATGATGCTCTACAGCTGGATCGGCGATAACGGCGACCCGGACAACTTCCTCACCCACAACCTCGGCTGCGCCTCGGTGGAGTCCGGGGAAAATCGCGCGCGCTGGTGCGACAAGGGCTTCGACGAAGCCATCCGCAAGGCGCGCATGAGCAACGACGAGAGCCAACGGGTAGCGCTGTACAAGGAAGCGCAGCGGATCTTCCACGAGCAGATGCCCTGGTTGCCGCTGGCGCATCCTTTGATGTTCGACGCGCAACGCAAGAACGTCAGCGGCTACCGCATGAGCCCGATGTCGGCGCGGGACTTTTCGCGGGTGAAGCTGGACTGATCGCTGCGCCGCACGCGGGAAGCCCTGGTCCTTGCCTTCCCGCGTGCGGCGTTATCGTTCGGCCGGATCAGCCGCCGAGGCCGAAGGGATCGTCGATGGACGGGCTCGGTTGGGTGAACCAGCGCGGTCCTTCCTTCGTCATGTAGAAGTGATCCTCCAGGCGAATGCCGAACTCGCCGGGCACGCAGATCATCGGTTCGTTGCTGAAGCACATGCCGACATCCAGCGGCGTGCGATCGCCACGCACCAGGTACGGGCCTTCGTGGACGTCCATGCCGATGCCATGCCCGGTGCGGTGCGGCAGGCCAGGCAGGCGGTAGTCCGGCCCCAGGCCGTTGGCCTCCAGCGAACGCCGCGCGGCGGCGTCCACCGCCTCGCAGGGCTGGCCCAGACGCGCGGCCTCGAAGGCCGCCAGTTGGGCGTCGCGCTCCATCCCCCAGAATTCGCGCTGGCGTGCGCTAGGCGTGCCGAACACATAGCTGCGGGTGATATCCGACTGGTAGCCGTGGACCTGGCAGCCGGTATCGATCAGCACCATGTCGCCATCCTTCAGCACCTGCGCATGCTTCACCCCATGCGGGAAGGCACTGGCGGCACCGAACAGGACGATGCAGAAGGTCGAACCGGGCGCGCCCACCTTGCGGTGCGCCTGGTGGATGAACTCGGCGACTTCGGTGGTGCTGATGCCTTCGCGGAGAATGCTCGCCGCGGCCTTCTGCACTTCCAGGGTCATGTCCTTGGCCCGCTGCATCAGCGCCAGCTCCTCGGCCGACTTGCGCATCCGTCCCTGGTCGATCAGCGGCGCGGCGCTGACGAAGTTCCTGCCCGGCGCCTGTTGGCGCAAGCGCTCGAACATGCCGAACGGCAGGCTCGGACACAGTGCGACCGTGCTGCGCTCGCCCACGCCGAGCGCCTCCAGGCGATCGAGCAGCAGGCGATAGGGATCCTGGTGTTCCTCCCAGGTGTGGATGGCGCCATCGACCACCTGGAAGTCGCGCACCGTACCTTCCTCGAAGGCCGGCGCAAGGTATTCGAGGGCGCCCTCGGCGGGCAGTAGAGCACCCACCAGGCGTTCACTGGGGTGCCATTGCACGCCGCTGAAGTAACGCAGGTTGCTGCCTGCATGCAGGTACGCCGCGGCGATGCCATGCTCGCCCATCCACGCCTGGGCCGCGGCGATTCGCGCACGGTAAGACGCCAGGCCGATCGGCTGCGCGCCGTCCATCATGTTCCGCAGACGCTCCAGCGCCTGCGCAGGGGTACTCCCGCCAACACCCACGGTCATTTGTTGTTCTCCTCGTCTGGACCGGGCTGAAATTTAAGTCGAGCTTAAATTCAGGTCAAAACAAATTTTCAGTCACACTTAAAAAATAGGGGTTCGGGTAGTTCATCTGTCAGACTTTATTGACGCCCCGCGCTGGGTATACTGCGCCTTTCAACAAGAGTCTCCCCAATGACCGTAGACCGCATCGGCGAACGCCTGCGTCGCTATCGCCGCGCCGCCAAGAAGACCCTGCACCAAGTCGCCAGCGAATCCGGTCTCACCGCGAGCTTCCTCTCCCAGGCGGAGCGCAACCTCACCGGTGTATCGATCTCTTCCCTGGCCAACATCGCCAAGTCGCTGAATATCCCGCTCAATGCCCTGTTCGACCAACCGGCACAACCCCAGCCCGACTCCCACGAAGGCGAGCGGGTACGCTACACCATCGAGGGCCAGCCGCTGGCCTACGAACGCCTGTCCAGCTCCTTCCCCGGCAACCTGATCAATGCGGTCAAGATGAACATGCCGGTGGGCTACCAGTCGGAGCTGATCTCCCATGAGGGCGCCGAGTTCTCCTACGTCCTGTCCGGGCAGATCGTCTACACCATCGAGGGGCGCCAGTACCCCCTCGGCGCCGGCGACTCGGTGCACTTCGACGCGACCAAGACCCATTGCCTGGCCAACGTCGGCAGCGATGTGGCGGAAGTCCTGACCATCACCACCATGGGCCTGTTCGACGACCATCCGACGCCCTGAGCCAGTCCGTAGCGCACCTTCCCATCCTGTCAGGCAAACGTTTTCGCAAGAGAAATGTTAGTCGTGCTTAATTTTCGTTGACCACAATTTCAGCATGACTTAATTTCGGCATCAGCGAATCGTCGACCAACAACAAACGGACGATCGCTGTCGCCGCACAGGGTCCATGGCTGTCACCCGCCATCCATGGAAAGGCGAGAGTTGCCATGGCCCATAAGGCCGATCCTCAGACGATGCCCTTAGAAAAAGAAAAAATGAGGTTTGCATGCGTAAGATCCTTCCCCTTCGGGCCTGGCTGGCAGCCGGTCTGATCCTCGGCTCCCCGTTCTCCCACGCCGCCAGCAACCTGGTGTTCTGCTCGGAGGGCAGCCCGGCCGGCTTCGATCCCGCCCAGTACACCACCGGCACCGACTACGACGCGACCTCGGTCACCCTGTTCAACCGCCTCGTCCAGTTCGAGCGCGGCGGCACCCGGGCGATCCCGGCCCTGGCGGAAAGCTGGGACATCGGCGACGACGGCAAGACCTACACCTTCCACCTGCGCAAGGGTGTGAAGTTCCACAGCACCGACTACTTCAAGCCGACCCGCGAATTCAACGCCGACGATGTGCTGTTCACCTTCCAGCGCATGCTCGACAAGAATCATCCGTTCCGCAAGGCCTACCCCACCGAGTTTCCCTACTTCACCGACATGGGCCTGGACAAGAACATCGCCAGGGTCGAGAAGCTCGACGAGCACAGGGTGAAGTTCACCCTCAACGAGGTCGACGCCGCCTTCATCCAGAACCTGGCGATGGACGTCGCCTCGATCCAGTCCGCCGAGTACGCCGGGCAGTTGCTCGAGGCCGGCAAGCCACAGCAGATCAACCAGAAGCCGATCGGCACCGGGCCTTTCATCCTGAGCCGCTACCAGAAGGATGCGCAGATCCGCTTCAAGGGCAACAAGGACTACTGGAAACCCGAAGACGTGAAGATCGACAACCTGATCTTCTCGATCAACACCGACGCCGCGGTGCGCGCGCAGAAGCTCAAGGCCGGCGAGTGCCAGATCACCCTCAACCCACGCCCCGCCGATCTCAAGGCCCTGCAGGAAGCGGCGAACCTGAAGGTGCCCTCGCAGCCAGGCTTCAACCTCGGCTACATCGCCTACAACGTCACCCACAAGCCGTTCGACCAGCTCGAAGTACGCCAGGCGCTGGACATGGCGGTGAACAAGCAGGCCATCATCGACGCCGTCTACCAGGGTGCCGGGCAACTGGCGGTGAACGGCATGCCGCCGACCCAGTGGTCCTATGACGAAACCATCAAGGACGCCCCGTTCGATCCGGCCAAGGCCCGGGAACTGCTGAAGAAGGCCGGCGTCGCCGAGGGCACCGAGATCACCCTGTGGGCGATGCCGGTGCAGCGTCCCTACAACCCCAACGCCAAGCTGATGGCGGAGATGATCCAGGCCGACTGGGCGAAGATCGGCATCAAGGCCAGGATCGTCAGCTACGAATGGGGCGAGTACATCAAGCGCGCCCATGCCGGCGAGCATGACGCCATGCTGTTCGGCTGGACCGGCGACAACGGCGATCCGGACAACTGGCTGGCGACCCTCTACGGCTGCGACTCGATCAACGGCAACAACGTATCGAAATGGTGCGACGCGGCCTACGACAAGCTGGTCAAGGCTGCCAAGCGGGTCTCCGACCAGGACAAGCGCAGCGAGCTGTACAAGCAGGCCCAGCACATCCTCAAGGAGCAGGTGCCGATCACCCCGATCGCCCACTCCACCGTGTACCAGCCGATGAACAAGTCGGTGCATGACTTCAAGATCAGCCCCTTCTCGCGGAACGCCTTCTATGGCGTAGCCAACCAGCCCTGATGCCGACGCCACCCCGGTCGTGAAACGACCGGGGTGCAGAAGAACGGCACGACCCGTACTTCATTTCTTTGCTTTTCCTGCCCGTGTTCCAGAACGGCGCTGCGCGCGTTCCGCCAGGAGCGCTCGCCTCGCCGTATTCGACCGCCGCGCCCAGGCGCGGGCGAAACCGGCGCAAACCTGGTGGGTAAAACAGGTGCCATGACAACAATAAAGGGAGCAATCAGGTGATGAGATACCAACGAGTGACCGGCGCGACGCTGGGATTGGCCTTGATGGCATCGGCCGCGCCAGGCTGGGCAGCGGACGAGCAGGCAACCCCGCCGACCCCGGACAATCCCAGCTACGCCGCCCAGGTGCAGAGCATCCCCAGCGTGGAGAAACCGATCAAGGGCCAGGCCGGCGCCAGCGGGCTGTTCGAGGGGCAGAGCCTGACCCTGACCACCCGCAACTTCTACTCGCGGGAAAACATGAAGGACAGCTTCACCTTCCGCATTCCCAAGGCCGGCGGCGGCTCCCAGCGCATCCACCAGCGCAACGCCTGGGTCCAGGGCACGGTGCTCAAGTACAGCTCGGGCTACACCCAGGGCAGCATCGGCTTCGGCTTCGACGTCGCAGCCTTCAACGAGATCGCCCTGGAGCGCGGCAAGGGCCGCATCGGCGGCGGCGGCAACCGGACCCTGGCGAACAGCGATGGCGAGGCGATCGGCGAGTGGTCCAAGCTGGGCGTCGCCAACATCCGCCTGCGCGCCTCGAATACCGAATTCAAGGCCGGTCGCTTCCTGGTCAACACTCCAGTGTTCAGCTATATCGACAACCGTGCCCTGCCCTCCAGCTTCACCGGCTTCGCCGTGACCAGCGAGGAGCTGGACAACCTCAGCCTGCAGGCCGGCAGCTTCCGCAAGGTCAGCCCGCGGACCGGTTCCGGCGACGAGGACATGACCACCGAGTACGGCACCCGCCAGGTCAAGGGCGACCGCCTGAACTACCTGGGCGGCAACTACAAGCCGCTCGACGGGCTGGAAATCTCCCTCTATGGCTCGCATTTCCAGGACGTCTGGAACCAGTACTACCTGGGCGTGACCCACGACATCGGCGACCTCGAGAACGGCATCGCCCTGCGCACCGCCTTCAACGGCTACCACACCGGCGACACCGGCGCGCGCGAGGCCGGCTACATCGACAACGACACCTGGAGCCTGGCCTTCACCCTCGGCCATCGCGCCCACGCCCTGACCCTGGCCTACCAGCAGGTCGACGGCAACGAATACTTCGACTACGTGCACGAGACCTCGGCGATCTTCCTGGCCAACTCGATGCTGGCCGACTACAACAGCCCCAACGAGAAGTCCGCGCAGATCCGCTACGAGACCGACTGGAGCTACTACGGGGTCCCCGGCCTGAGCACCGGCGTGTGGTACGTGAAGGGCTGGGACATCGACGGCACCCACTACGACGGCGATCGCAACGGTGCCTACGGCAACTACGCCGAGGTGCGCGCCCAGGACGGCGAGAAGCACCACGAGCTGGGCCTGATGGCGGCCTACAAGGTGCAGAACGGGCCGATCAAGGACAGCACCTTCAAGCTCACCTACATGATGCACAAGGCCAGCCAGAACCAGGTCGACGGCAGCGTCAACGAACTGCGCCTGGTCAGCACCTTCCCCTTCAACCTGCTGTAAACCTGCGACAACCGGCGGCCCCGGCGACGGGGCCCACGAGGAGGACCCCATGCTCCATCCGTTGCTCCGACACCTGCCCCTGGCCCTGGCGCTATGCGCCGCCGGCGCGGCCCAGGCGAAGAACCTGGTGGTCTGCACCGAGGCCAGCCCGGAAGGCTTCGACATCGTCCAGTACACCGGCGCGGTGACCGCCGACGCCTCCGCGGAAACCGTGTTCAACCGCCTGCTCGCCTTCCGCCCCGGCACCACCGAGGTGATCCCGGGGCTGGCCGAGCGCTGGGACGTCAGCGCCGACGGACTGAGCTATACCTTCCACCTGCGCCCCGGCGTGAAATTCCATACCACCGACTACTTCAAGCCGACCCGGAGCCTGAATGCCGATGATGTGCTGTGGACCTTCCAGCGCGCCCTCGATCCGAAGCATCCCTGGCATGCCTCGGCGCTGCGCGGCTACGCCTACTTCGACGCGATGGGCATGGGCGAGCTGATCAAGTCGGTGGAAAAGGTCGACGAGCTCACCGTGCGCTTCGTCCTCAACCGTCCCGAAGCGCCGTTCCTGCGCGATATGGCGATGCCCTTCGCGTCCATCTATTCCGCCGAGTACGGCGACCAGTTGCTCGCCGCCGGCAAGCAGGGCCAGCTGAACAACCAGCCGATCGGCACCGGGCCGTTCGTCTTCAAGCGCTACGCCAAGGACGCCCAGGTCCGCTATACGGCGAACCCGGACTACTACGCCGGCAAGCCGCCGATCGACAACCTGGTGTTCGCCATTACCCTCGATCCCAACGTGCGCATGCAGAAGGTCCGTGCCGGCGAGTGCCAGGTCTCGCTGTACCCGAAACCGGAGGACGTGCCGCGCCTGAAGCAGGACCCGAACCTGGCGGTGGACGAGATCGATGCCCTGCTGACCACCTACATTGCCATCAACACCCAGCACAAGCCGCTCGACGACCCGCGCGTGCGCCAGGCGATCAACCTCGCGCTGGACAAGAAGGCCATGCTCGACGCGGTGTTCGGCCCCGGCGCGGCCAGTCCGGCGGTCGGTCCCTATCCCCCGACCCTGCTCGGCTACAACCATTCGATCCAGGACTGGCCGCACGATCCCGAACGCGCCAGGGCGCTGCTCAAGGAAGCCGGCGCGGAAAATCTCAGGATCACCCTGTTCATTCGCAACGGCACCTCGCCTACCATCCCCAACCCCGCCCTGGCGGCACAGATGCTGCAGGCAGACCTGGCCAAGGCCGGCATCCAGCTGACCATCCGTTCCCTGGAATGGGGCGAGCTGCTCAAGCGTTCGAAGGCCGGCGAGCACGACCTGTCGCTGCTTGGCTGGGCCGGCGACAACGGCGACCCGGACAACTTCCTCAGCCCGAACCTGAGCTGCGCCGCCGCCGAGTCGGGTGAAAACCAGGCGCGCTGGTGCGACAAGGACTTCGAGGCGCTGATGCGCAAGGCCCGCGAGGTGAGCGATCCGGCCGAGCGGGCGAAACTGTACGAGCAGGCCCAGGTGGTATTCCACGAACAGGCCCCATGGATACCGCTGGCCTACCCGAAGCTGTTCAACGTCCGGCGGAACACGGTGCAGGGCTACGTGATCAATCCGTTGAGCAACAACAACTTCGCCACCACCTCGGTGAAGCCGTAGAAGAACAAGGACCACAGCCCCGCCGCCAGCGGGGCGCACGGTCCGCGATGAGGAGTTACCCGCCAACATGCTTAGTTTCATTGCACGACGATTGGGGTTGCTGATCCCCACCTTCTTCGGCGTGACGCTGCTCACCTTCGCGCTGATCCGCCTGATTCCCGGCGACCCGGTGGAAGTGATGATGGGCGAACGTCGCGTCGATCCGCAGATGCATGCCGAGGCCCTGCACCGCCTGGGCCTGGACAAGCCGTTGTACCAGCAGTACCTGGACTACGTGGGCAACCTGGCACAGGGCAATCTCGGCGAATCGCTGACCACCCGCGAAGGCGTCTGGCACGAATTCCTCACCCTGTTCCCGGCGACCCTGGAACTGTCCCTGGCCGCCATGCTCTTCGCCGGCACCTTCGGCCTGCTGGCCGGGGTGATCGCCGCCCTGAAACGCGGTTCGCTGTTCGACCACGGGGTGATGACGGTGTCCCTCGCCGGCTATTCGATGCCGATCTTCTGGTGGGGCCTGATCCTGATCATGCTGTTCTCCGTGTCGCTGGGCTGGACGCCGGTGTCCGGCCGTCTCGACCTGCTCTACGACATCGAGCCGAAGACCGGCTTCATGCTGATCGACACCCTGCTTTCCGACGAACAGGGCTCGTTCCTCGATGCCGTGCGCCACCTGATCCTGCCGGCCATCGTGCTGGGCACCATCCCGCTGGCGGTGATTGCCCGCATGACCCGCTCGGCGATGCTCGAGGTGCTGCGCGAAGACTATGTGCGCACCGCCCGCGCCAAGGGCCTGTCGCCGGCCCGGGTGGTCTTCGTGCACGCCCTGCGCAACGCGCTGATTCCGGTGCTGACGGTATTCGGCCTGCAGGTCGGCACGCTGCTCGCCGGCGCGGTGCTGACCGAAACCATCTTCTCCTGGCCGGGCATCGGCAAGTGGCTGATCGACGCCATCAGCCGTCGCGACTACCCGGTGGTGCAGAACGGCATCCTGCTGGTCGCCACCCTGGTCATCCTGGTCAATTTCGTCGTGGACATCCTCTACGGCCTGGCCAACCCGCGCATTCGCCACCAACGCTGAGGAGCCAGCCGATGAACGCCATGCACAACGCTCCCGCCAGCGACCCGAGCCTCGTCTACCCGTCCCCGCTGAAGGAATTCTGGCAGGCCTTCGCGCACAACAAGGGCGCCCTCGGCGGCCTGCTGTTCATGCTGCTGATCGTGTTCTGCGCGCTGTTCGCCCCCTGGGTCGCCCCCTACGATCCGAGCGAGCAGTTCCGGGACTTCCTGCTGACCCCGCCATCCTGGCTGGAAGGCGGCCAGGCGCGCTTCCTGCTCGGCACCGACGAGCTGGGCCGCGACCTGCTCTCGCGGCTGATCCACGGCGCCCGCCTGTCGCTGCTGATCGGCCTGTCCTCGGTGGTGATCTCGCTGATCCCCGGCATCCTCCTCGGCCTGCTCGCCGGCTTCTCGCCGAACCGTGCCGGGCCGCTGATCATGCGCCTGATGGACATCATGCTGGCGCTGCCGTCGCTGCTGCTGGCGGTGGCCATCGTGGCGATCCTCGGCCCGGGCCTGATCAACACCGTGATCGCCATCGCCATCGTCTCGCTGCCGGCCTACGTACGCCTGACCCGCGCCGCGGTGATGACCGAGCTAAACCGCGACTACGTCACCGCCTCGCGCCTGGCCGGCGCCGGCACCCTGCGACTGATGTTCGTCTGCGTGCTGCCGAACTGCATGGCGCCGCTGATCGTCCAGGCCACCCTGAGCTTCTCTTCGGCGATCCTCGACGCCGCCGCCCTCGGCTTCCTCGGCCTCGGCGTGCAACCGCCGACCCCCGAGTGGGGCACCATGCTCGCCTCCGCCCGCGACTACATCGAGCGCGCCTGGTGGGTGGTCAGCCTGCCCGGCTTGACCATCCTGCTCAGCGTACTGGCGATCAACCTGATGGGCGATGGCCTGCGCGACGCCCTCGATCCGAAACTGAAGAACGCGGCATGAGGAGCACAACCATGAACAGCGCATCCGTATCCGCGCCACAGGAGACCGCCGCATGAGCCTCCTCGATATCAAGAACCTCAGCGTACGCTTCGGCGACACCACCGCCGTGCCCGTGGTCGACGGCCTCGACCTGAGCGTCGACAAGGGCGAGGTGCTGGCCATCGTCGGCGAGTCCGGCTCCGGCAAGTCGGTGACCATGATGGCCCTGATGGGCCTGATCGACGCCCCCGGCTGGGTATCCGCCGATCACCTGCGCTTCGACGGCCACGACATGCTCACCCTCAAGGGCCGCCAGCGCCGGCGCATCGTCGGCAAGGACATGGCGATGGTCTTCCAGGACCCGATGACCGCCCTCAACCCCAGCTACACCGTCGGCTACCAGATCGAGGAAGTCCTCCGCCTGCATCTCGGCCTGCGCGGCAAGGCCCTGCGCCAGCGCGCCCTGGAACTGCTCGAACGGGTCGAGATCCCGGCCGCCGCCAGCCGTCTCGACGCCTACCCGCACCAGCTCTCCGGCGGCATGAGCCAGCGCGTGGCGATCGCCATGGCTATCGCCGCCGAGCCCAAGCTGCTGATCGCCGACGAGCCGACCACCGCCCTCGACGTGACCATCCAGGCGCAGATCATGGAGCTGCTGCTGAACCTGCAGCGCGACCAGGACATGGCGCTGATCCTGATCACCCACGATCTCGCCGTGGTCGCCGAGACCGCCCAGCGCGTCTGCGTGATGTACGCCGGCGAAGCGGTGGAGATCGGCGGCGTGCCGGCGCTGTTCGACCGCCCGACCCATCCCTACACCGAGGCGCTGATCAAGGCGATCCCCGAGCACTGTGCCGGCGAAGCCCGCCTGGCCACCCTGCCCGGCATCGTTCCGGGGCGCTACGACCGCCCGCGCGGTTGCCTGCTGTCGCCACGCTGCCCCTATGCCCAGGAGCATTGCCGCCAGGAGCGGCCGGCCCTGGAGGCACACGAGCGCGGCGCGGTGCGCTGCTTCTATCCGTTGAACCTGCTGAACGAGGTGGCCTGATGGAAACCGTTCTGACCGCCCGTGATCTGACCCGTCACTACGAAGTCTCCCGCGGCCTGTTCAAGGGCCATGCCCAGGTGCGCGCGCTGAATGGCGTATCGTTCGAACTGGAAGCCGGCAAGACCCTCGCCGTGGTCGGCGAGTCCGGCTGCGGCAAGTCGACCCTGGCGCGCGCCCTGACCCTGATCGAGGAACCCACCTCCGGCTCGCTGAAAATCGCCGGGCAGGAGGTCAAGGGCGCCAGCAAGGACCAGCGCCGGCAGTTGCGCCGCGACGTGCAGATGGTCTTCCAGAACCCCTACGCCTCGCTCAATCCGCGACAGAAGATCGGCGACCAGTTGGCCGAGCCGCTGCTGATCAACACCGCGCTGTCGCGCGAGGAACGCCGCGAAAAGGTCCAGCAGATGATGCGCCAGGTCGGCCTGCGGCCGGAGCATTACCAGCGCTACCCGCACATGTTCTCCGGCGGCCAGCGCCAGCGCATCGCCCTGGCCCGGGCGATGATGCTGCAACCCAAGGTGCTGGTGGCGGACGAGCCGACCTCGGCCCTCGACGTGTCGATCCAGGCCCAGGTACTGAACCTGTTCATGGACCTGCAGCAACAGTTCCGCACCGCCTACGTGTTCATCTCGCACAACCTGGCGGTGGTCCGCCACGTCGCCGACGACGTCCTGGTGATGTACCTCGGCCGACCGGCGGAGATGGGGCCGGCGGACAAGCTCTACGAGAACCCGCTGCATCCCTATACCCGTGCGCTGCTCTCGGCGACCCCGGCGATCCACCCGGACCCGACGAAGCCGAAGATCCGCATCCAGGGCGAACTGCCGAACCCGCTGAACCCGCCGGAGGGTTGCGCCTTCCACAAGCGCTGCCCCTACGCCACCGAGCGCTGCCGCAGCGAGGTTCCCGAGCTGCGCCTGCTCGACCAGCGCCAGGTGGCCTGCCACCACGCCGAGCAATTCCTCGGCTGAGCGCCACGGGGCGCTCGCCGCCCCGCAGCCCTTCAGAGCTGGCGCAGCAGCGCCAGCCTTACCCCGAACCCTATCAACAACCCACCGAAGCCCCACTGCTGCAGGCGCTGTGCCCGCGGCCGGGACGCCAGCCAGCGGCCCAGGCGGCCACCGGCCAGCGCATAGGCGCAGTCGAAGGCCAGGCCAACCAGAACCAGGACCGTACCGAGCGCGGCGAACTGGACGGCCAGCGAACCGGCCCCGGGACTGACGAACTGCGGCAGCAGCACCGAACAGAACAGCAGGGCCTTGGGGTTCAGCAGGTTGGTCAGGAGTCCGCGCAGCAAGGCCCGGCGGTCGGCGTGAGGGACCACCGGCGCGGAACCCGCGTCGCTGGTCGGCAAGGCCAGTCCGCCACCGCGCAGCATCTGCAGGCCAAGCCAGGCGAGGTAGGCGGCGCCAAGCAAGCGCACCAGGTCGAAGGTCCAGGGAGCGGTACGGAACAGCAGCGCCAGTCCAGTCGCGGCCATCAGCACATGGCAGGCCCGAGCCAGCGCCAGGCCGAGGGCGGTGACCAGCGCCGCGCGACGGCCCTGGCGGGCGCCGGTCTGGAACAGCAGGAGCATGTCTGGTCCGGGCACCAGGTAAACCACCGCCAGGGCAATCAGGAAAGCGCTCGTGTCCATCGTATCGGCTCCAGGAAGGTGACCCGGATAACGATTCTATGCCCGCAAGGCAGGGCAGGTGCTTGCGTTTTCCACCAGCCTATCCATTCTATTTGGCAGTAAATTCCACTCTCTGGAGACTATCCATCCGGATATGCCAAGATGAAACTCGACGCCTATGACCACCGCATCCTCGCCGCCCTCCAGCGCGACGGCCGCCTGAGCAACGTCCAGTTGGCCGAGGAGATCGGCCTCTCCCCGTCCCCCTGCCTGCGCCGCGTGCGCCTGCTGGAAGAGGCCGGGGTGATTCGCGGCTACCAGGCCAGCATCGACCGCGACGAGGTCGGCCTCGGCCTCACGGTGTTCGTCGGGATCAAGGTGGAACGCCACCGCCAGGAGCAGGCCGAGGCCTTCCACCGTGCGGTGGTCGACCTGCCGGAGGTGATCTCGGTGCACCTCGTCTCCGGCGAGTCGGACTTCCTCCTGCAAGTGGTGGTCCCCGACCTGCGCGCCTACGAACGCCTGCTCAGCGAGACCCTGCTGCGCCTGCCCGGGGTCAGCGACATTCGCAGCAACTTCGCGATCAAGACGGTCAAGGCGCCCTCGCCGCTGCCGCTCGGCCACCTGGCCGGCTGAGCGCTCAGCCGCGGAAGAAGCGGTAGAAGCGCAGCAGATCGGCCTGCTGCGTCGCCAGGTCGCTCTCGACGAAGGTTACCTCGCTATGCGCGGGGCTTTGCGCCAGGCGCGAGAGGTCCAGTGGATGGACGAAGCCCAGCAGCGGATAGCCGCCCATGCTCTGGCGGTCGGCCATCAGCACGATGGGTTGGCCATCGGGCGGAACCTGGATAGCGCCCTCCACCACGCCCTGCGACCAGGCGCGCGGCGCCCCGCGCAGTGGCTTGCCGGCCAGGCGGACACCCATGCGATCGGACCGCGGGCTGATTCGCCAGGCGCTGGCGAAGAAGGCTTGCCGGCTGGCTGCGTCGAAGGCCGCCGCATCGCCGCCGAGCAGCACGCGCAAGGGCCGCTGCTGCCGGTAGTCCGGCTGGAAACACCAGGGCACGCTGGCATCCCACGGACACGCCGCTCCCGCTTCGGCACACGGCAGGCAATCGCCCTCCGCCAGGATCCGGCCATCGCCCTGTAAACCGCCGAGCCCGTCGCGAACCTGGCAGGCGACGCTGCCCAGTACCGGCCTCGCCCGGAAACCGCCGGCGCAGGCCAGGTAGGCACGCTGCCCGGCCTCGGCGAAGCCCAGTTCGATGCGTTGCCCGCGGCGGACCCGGAAGCGACTCCAGGGCAGGCATTCGCGACCGTCCACCGTCAGCGCCAGGCGCGCTCCGGTCAACGCCAGCCAGGTCGCCTCCACCCTGCACTCCAGCACCAAGCCGCCGAAAGCGATTTCCAGCAATGGCGTCCCCCAGGGATTACCGAGCAGACGATTGGCCCAGGCTGCCGCCTGGCGGTCCAGAGGGCCGCCCGGGGATACGCCGAGGTGCTGCCAGCCGCGCCGGCCGTCGTCCTGCAGCAGGCTCTGCGGACCCGCCTTGACGACCCGCAAACCATTCATTCGCGCCCGCCCAGGTCGAGGAAAGCCTCGCGCCCGATGGCGACGAAGCGCACCCGGTCGCCCAGCGCCAGTGGGCACGGAGGAGTGGCGGCCGGATCGAAGGGACGCCACGGACTGCGTCCCAGCAGGTGCCAGCCGCCGGGCGAGGCCTGCGGATAGATCGCCGTCTGCGCCTCGGCAATGGCCAGGCTGCCGGCCGGTACGCGCGCCCGCGGGGTGGCCCGCCGCGGCAGGACCAGGCGCGGATCGAGGCCGCCGAGGTAGGCGAATCCCGGAGCGAAACCGATCGCGCCGACCCGGTATTCGGCCGCGCTGTGCAGTTCGATCACCCCTTCGCCAGTCAATCCGCAGGCAACCGCTACCGTCGCGAGGTCCTCGCCGGCGTACCAGACGGGAATCTCGTGCAGGCGCCCGGCATCCTCGGCGGGGCGCCAGGCGTGCCACTCCGCCAGCAGCGGACCCAGGCGTTCTTCCAGTACCTGCGGGGCGATGCGGTAGGGGTCGTAATGCAGCATCAGGGTGGTCCAGCCCGGCACCAGATCCCTGACGCCTTCGCCGAGCCCCCCGCGCAGACGTCTGGCCAGCTCGGCCAGGCGCACAGACAGGTCCACTTCGGGCTCTTCGGCGAGCGTCAGCAGCAGGGCTTCGGCACCAGCGGGTTCGATGCGGATCACAGGCTGTCCAGGGCCGCGCGCAGGCGCCGGAGGACCGCCAGCGACTGCGGGTTGTCGCCATGCACGCAAAGACTGTCGGCGGTCAGGCGCAGCGGGTTGCCGTCGTAGTCGGGGAAGGCTTCGCCGCGGGCGATGGCCAGGGCCTGTTCGATGATCCGCTGCGGATCGTGATGCACCGCGCCGCCAAGCCGCCGCGGCGCCAGCCGACCGTCCGGCAGGTAGGCGCGATCGGCGAAGGCCTCGAACAGCAGCGGCACGTCGGCCTCGTCGGCCAGTTCCAGCTCGCGGCCGTTGTCGGCCAGGGCCAGCACCATCAGCGGCAGGCCCTTGCGATAGGCGGCGCAGGCGTCGAGCACGGCGCGCAGCAGCTCATCGTCGCCGACCAGGTCGTTGTACAGCGCGCCATGCGGCTTGACGTAGGCCACCTGGGTACCGAGGGAACGGCAGAAAGCGTCCAGCGCGCCGATCTGGTACAGCACCATGGCATGCACCTCTTCGGCAGAGCAGGCCAGCGAGCGCCGGCCGAAGCCGCTCAGGTCAGGATAGGCCGGGTGCGCGCCGATGCTCACGCCATGGCGTACCGCCAGCTCCACCGCGCGCCGCATGGTGAGCGGGTCGCCAGCGTGGAAGCCGCAAGCCAGGTTGGCCTGGTCAACCAGCGGCATGCTGTGGACATCGTCGCCCATGCGCCAGGCGCCAAAGCTTTCGCCCATGTCGCAGTTGAGCAGGATACGCCGGCCGGTGTCGTTCATTGTGCGTTCCTTTCGAGGCCAGGATTACGGAAAAATGAGCGCAGTGCTGGCGAATTAGCGTCAGGTAGCATACTCAGGCACTGAGAACAGGAGTAAATTCTCCTCTTTTGCACCGACGACCTTGCATTCATGAAAGTTCTCATCCTGGCGGCCTATGCGCTGAGCATCCTCTATGTCCATTTCCGCGGCCGGGTACGCCACAAGCTGTCGCGCCAATTGAGCGACCACTCCAGCTTCCTCGCTCCGATCAACTGCCTGATGTACCTGTTCTCGAAGGTACCGAACCGCCCTTACCTGGCACCGCAGACCTTCCCCGAACTGCAGGTTCTGGTCGACAACTGGCAAGCCATCCGCAGCGAGGCGCTGCACCTGCACGACGCCGGCAACATCAAGCGTTCCGAACAGTACGACGATATCGGTTTCAACTCGTTCTTCAAGAGCGGCTGGAAGCGCTTCTACCTGAAATGGTACGACGAGGCCCATCCCTCCGCCGGACAACTCTGCCCGCAGACCACCGCCCTGTTGCGGCAGATTCCCTCGGTCAAGGCGGCGATGTTCGCCGAACTGCCGCCGGGCTCGAAGCTGGTGCGACACCGCGATCCCTACGCAGGCTCGCTGCGCTTCCACCTGGGACTGTTCACCCCCAACGACCCGGCCTGCTTCATCGAGGTGGACGGCGAGCGCTACCACTGGCGCGACGGCGAGGCGGTGGTGTTCGATGAAACCTTCATCCACTACGCGGAAAACGCCACCGAACACAACCGCATCATTCTCTTCTGCGACATCGAGCGGCCGCTGACCCAGGGCTGGGCCACCGCCTTCAACCGCTGGTTCAGCCGCAACGTGATGGCTGCCGCGGCCGCCCCGAACAACGCAGGCGACCGGACCGGCGGACTCAATCGGATCTTCGACAGCCTCTACAAGATCCGCCTGCAGGGCAAACGTTTGAAGAAGCGCAACCGCAAGCTCTACTACCTACAGAAATGGGGCTTCTTCGCCCTGGTACTGGCTTTCATCCTGTGGATCTGAGGCCCGGCGACGCAAGGCCCCGATAGCTCCGTGGGGTACATGACACCAACGGCGTCATCCGCCGATACCTCGCCGAAATGGCGGATAACCGCTCTGCGGTTATTCGCCCTACGCCACGGACAACGCGAAGTCCCGATAGCTCCGTAGGGCGCATGACGCCAACGGCGTCATCCGCCGACACCCAGCCGAAATGGCGGATAACCGCTCTGCGGTTATTCGCCCTACACCCCGCAAAGCCCGGCAGTCCCAGCAGTTGGCAACGAAAAGGCTCCCTTGGGAGCCTTTTTCATTCATCCGTTCAGTACACGTCGCGTCGGTAACGTCCTTCGTCGGCCAGGCGTTGCAAGGCCTCCTCACCGAGCACTTCGCGCAGCACCCGGTCGACACCGCCGGCCATGCCCTGCAGGCTGCCGCAGACGTACAAGGCCGCGCCCTCGTCGATCCAGCGCCGCAGTTCATCCGCCGCTTCATGCAGGCGGTCCTGGACATAGATCTTCTCCGCCTGGTCGCGGGAGAAGGCCAGGTCCAGGCGTTGCAGCTCGCCCCTGGCCAGGGCTTGCTCCAGCTCCGCACGACAGTAGTAGTCGTGGGCGAAATTGCGTTCGCCGAACAGCAGCCAGTTGCGCTTGCGCCCGGCGGCAATGCTGGCGCGCAACAGGCTGCGCAGGCCGGCGAGCCCGGTGCCGTTGCCGATGAGAATCAGCGGCACGTCATCCTCCGGCAGGTGGAAGCCCGCGTTGCGGCGCAGGCGCAGGGTCAGCGCGGCGCCGAGCGGCAGGTACTCGGTGAGCCAGCCGGAGCAGATGCCCAGGCTGCCGTCGGCATGCTGCTCCTGGCGGACGATCAGTTGCAGATCGCCATCGCTCTGCAGCGACGCGATGGAGTACTGGCGCACGGAAAGCGGAATCAGCGCATCCAGCAGCGCCTGCGGGTGCAAGCCGACCAGGTGTTCGAAAGAGTCCGGCAGCAGGCGCCCAGCCAGGGCCTGCTCCAGGCTCTGCTCGACGCCCTCGACCGCCACCCGCGCCTGGCCGTCCAGGTTATGCCGCTGCAGCCATTCGCGGATACGCACGGGCGCCTGGTGCGGGACGATCTCCAGCAGATCGCCGGCGCGCCATTGGATGGCGCTGTCGGTCGGCGCACGCAGGTCCAGCAGCCAGGTCGACTCGCCCTGGCTGCCAGGATTCAGGCACTCCCGCCGCGCCAGCGACCAGACCTCGAAGGCCGGCGCTTCCCAGGCCGCCGGGGCGGCACCGCCGGTCACCTCGGCCAGGCTTTCCTGCCATTGGCGCAGGGCCGCGGCGTCGCCATCATCGACCTCCACCGGGGCGAACAGGCTCCGCGCGCCCTGCCCCTGCAACCAGCCCTGCATGCGCCGGGCGAAGCCGCAGAACTGCTCGTACTGGCGATCTCCCAAGGCCAGCAGGGCGTAGCTCAGGCCATCGAGGCTGGCGGCCTGGCCAAGCACCTTGCGTTCGAAGCCGCGGGCGCTGTCCGGCGCCTCACCGTCGCCGAAGGTGCTGACCACGAACAGCGCCTTGCGCGCCTCGGCGAGTTGCCCGGCATCCAGGCGCGCCAGCGATTCGACCCGCACCGGCAACCCGGCCGCCTGCAACTGGCCGGCGCTCTGCCAGGCCAGTTGCTCGGCAAAACCGCTCTGGCTGGCGTAGCCGATCAACCAGGGCTCGCCGCTGGCGCCGGCGCTGCCGCCCAGGTCGGCGCGGCTCGCCCGTACCGCGCGTTTCTTGCGCCGGCGGTCGAGGTAGAGCAGCCAGCCGGTGATGAAGAACAGCGGCATCGCCAGGCTGGCGAGCATCATCAGGAGGCGTCCGGCCATGCCGAAATAGCTGCCTACGTGCAATGCATAGACGCTGGCCAGCAACTGGCTGCCGAAAGAACGGTCGCTATAGCGCTGGTCGCTTTTCACCTGGCCGTTGGCCGGGTCCAGGGTCAGGGTGTTGAAGGCACGCTCGTGCGGCGCGTCGGTCAGGCGATAGAACACTGTCGCCGGCTGGCCGCCCGCCGGCGGCAGGCGCAGGTTGTAGGCCTGCAAGCGGTCGCCGCCGGCCTGGCGGATGCTGTTCCATACCGCCGCGTAGTCGACCACCAGCGGAGCCGCATCGGCCGGGCGCTCGCCACGTCCGCCCGGCTTGCCGCGCTGCGCCTGCTGGCCGGCGGGCGCGTCGTCGAGCAGTTTGAACAGGCCGTTGCGGTACCACTCGTAGGACCAGTACAGGCCGGTCAGCGCAGCCAGCAGGTAGAGCGCCAGGCACCAGGTGCCGGCCACGGCATGCAGGTCCCAGTTGAAACTGCGCCCCTTGCGCGACCAGTCGAGGGTCAGCCAGGCGCGCCAGTCGAAAACCTTGCGCGGCCAGCGCAGGTAGAGACCGGACAGGCAGAAGAAGATCAGGATCAGGGTGCAGGCGGCGGTGACCTGCTTGCCGTACTCGCCCATGGCGAGGAACCGGTGCAGTTGCATCATCAGGTTGAAGAAACCCTCGCCGCGTGGCTCGCCGACGAAAGCCCCGGTGTAGGGATCGATCCAGCGCGACTCGCCGCGGCGCTGCCCCGGCGGCGGGGTATAGAAGATCCGCCCGGCCTTGTCGCTGTCCATCTCGACCCAGACGAAGGCCACTTTCCGCCCCGGCTCGGCGCCTTCGATACGGCGCACCAGTTCGTCCAGCGGCAGCACACCCTCGGGGCGCTTCTGCACCACCAGCACGTCAGGGTTGAGCGCGCGCATCAGCTCGTCCTGGAACGACAGGGTCGCTCCGGTGACGCCCATCAGCGCCAGCACCAGGCCGGCGCTGATACCGAAGAACCAATGCAACTGGAACCAGACTTTCTTCACAGGATCACCTTCACGGCCGCCGCGCGGCAACAACGGGACTACGCCGACGCCAAGCGCCGGCCAGACGACACGAGGACGTCGGCGGGCAATTCTATTTGATAATCAGTTGCGATAAAGCCGAATTAACGTTCTTTACGCTCTATTTACCCACCTGGATGCGGGAAAGCCCCATCCCGCAGGGGGAATGGGGCTTTCGTGGGGAGCGAGAGCGGCAGTCAGAAGTGGAAGTTCACCCCGAGCAATGCCGTGCGGCCCGGAGCGACGTGGGCCATGTGCGTGCTGTAGACCTGGTCGAAGTAGCGCTTGTCGGTCAGGTTCTGCACGTTCAGTTGCAGGTCGACGTTCTTGCTCACCTTGTAGCTGGCCATGGCGTCATAGCGCCAGTAGGACGGGATATAGGTAGAGTTCGCAGTGTTGCCGTACTGCTTGTCCACATAGGTGGTACCACCGCCGATAGTGAAGTTCTGCAACAGATCGTAGGTGGTCCACAGAGTGAAGTTGTTCTGCGCGGTCTGCGGCATCTTATTGCCTTCGTCGCTCTTCACCGTCGACTTGCGGATTTCGCTGTCGAGGTAGGTGTAGCCGCCGAAGACCTTCCACTTCTCGGTCAGCTTGCCATTGAAGCCCAGCTCGACGCCCTGCACCCGCTGCTCGCCGTCCAGTACCTGAAGAGTGGAAACATCCGGCGAAGCGACCCGGGCATTGGTCTTGTCGGTGCGGAAAAGCGCGGCGTTCAGCGACAGAGCATCGTCGAAGAAGGCCCACTTGGTACCCAGTTCGAGGTTGCGGTTACGCTCCGGATCCAACCCGTTGTTGCCTACGCTGATGTCCGCCTGGCCCTCGCCGCCGGTCTCGCCGGTGGGGTTGCTCGAGGTCGACCAGGCCAGGTAGATGCTGCCGTTGGGCGCCGGTTTGTAGACCAGACCGGTCTGGTAGTTCCAGAAGTGGCTGTTGTTCTCGCGCTTGAAGTAGCCGGCGGGACCGTTGCGGCCAGCCGTCTGGTAGCCGCTGGACTTGGTATCGAAGTCGTCGTAGCGCAGGCCGAGATTCAGCTCCCATTGTTCGCTTAGCTTCAGGGTATCGAACACATAAGCCGCGCTGGTCTTGGTGTCGGTATCGGTATAGGCCAGGCCGTCGGTGATGCTGCCGGTCCAGTTGTCGCCCGGAGTCGGGCGATTCAGGCTGGTGCAGTCGCCACTGGCGAGCAATCGTGCATTGCAGGTGTTGCCGGCGCCGCCACCGGAAGTAATGGCGTACGGACGGTTGTGCACGTCCTCGTAGCTGAACTCCAGGCCGGTCACCAGGGTGTGCTTGATGAAGCCGGTTTCGAAGTTGGCCTTCAGGTCGGTCTGGTTGACCCAGCCCTTCGAGGTCGAATTGCGGCTTTTCGCCGAACGGTAGACGTAGCCGTTGGCAACGTTGCCACGGCTGTCGTCGGGGTTGCTGACGATGTAGTCGAGCGTCGTGCGCACCAGGCGGGTGCTATTCGACAGGGTCAGGTTGTCGTTCAGGTCATGCTCGATGCGGAAGGTGCCGCTGTCGGTGGTGCTCTTGCGGTAGTCGCGGTCCTTCAGGCCATAGAAGTTATCGCGATCCACCGAGGCCGGCTTGCTCGGATTGGCTTTGCTGCGGTTGACGTTGGTCAGCGGCAGGCCGTAGTCCGGCATGTCATCGGTGCTGAGATGGTAATAGGACAGGGTGGCGCGGGTCGGCGTGTCGAAGCCGAAGGTAACGGTCGGAGCCACGCCCCAGCGGCTGACGCTGACTTCGTCGCGCCCTGCGACGTGGGCATCGTGCTTCATCAGGTTGAGGCGGAAGGCGGCGTTGTCGCCAATCATCCGGTTCACGTCGAGAGTAGTGCGGCGAGTCTGGTCTGAGCCCCAGGTGAAGCCGGCGTCGGTGAAGTTGTCCTGCTTGGCGGTCTTGCTGATCAGGTTCAGGCTGCCACCGGTGGAGCCGGCGCCGGTGTAGGCCGAGCCCGGGCCCTTGCTGACCTCGATCTGCTCGACGTTGAACACCTCGCGGGTTTGCGAGGCGACGTCGCGCATACCGTCGAGGAACGTATCGCTCTCGGCGTTGAAGCCACGGATGAATGGCCGGTCGCCTGCGGGGTTGCCGCCCTCGCCCGCGCCGAAGGTGATACCCGGGGTGGTGCGCAGTGCGTCGGCCAGGGTCAGGGCGCCAGTGTCCTTGATCACCTGCTGCGGGATCACGGTGACGGTCTTCGGCGTATCCAAGAGCGGCGCGGTGTACTTCTTCGACGCCGAGCGGTCGACGTTGTAGGTGGTTTCGTCCTGCTGCTCGCCGACGATGGTGGCCGCATCCAGCGACAGTACGCGGTCCTTGTCGGTCTTTTTCTGCCCGGCCTCGTCGGCGTGGGCTGCCTGCGGTGCGGCGATGGCGGTGATGGCCACACCGATGGCCGAAGCCAGCAGACGTTGCGAAGAAACGGCGGTATCCGTGGACTGACGCGACATTCGAAACCCCTCCCCGGGAGCTGTGAAGGTCGCGGAATTTATTGCAGATCAGAATTGTTATCAATTATTACGGATTCGCATTCGACAGGAATTTACATTCTTTACAATTTTCTCATTACATTTTTTCCCATCTCGCTCGTCTGGAACATTTGGCGGTTTTACATGGCCAATGCAAATCAATATCATTGGCAATCATTTCGCCTTCATGGACAGCGCCATGTTGCTGCATATTCCCGCCATCTTCACCGCCGAGGAAGTCTCCCGGATCCGCGCAGCCCTGGAGCAGGCGGAATGGGCCGACGGCAAGGCGACCGCCGGCTACCAATCGGCCAAGGCCAAGCACAACCTGCAACTGCCGCAGGACCACCCGCTGGCCCGGGAGATCGGCGAAGCCATGCTGCAGCGCCTGTGGAACCATCCCCTGTTCATGTCCGCCGCCCTGCCGCTCAAGGTCTTCCCGCCGCTGTTCAACTGCTATACCGGCGGGGGCTCGTTCGACTTCCACATCGACAACGCCGTGCGCGACATCCATGGCGGCCGCGAGCGGGTCCGTACCGACCTGTCCTCGACCCTCTTCTTCAGCGACCCGGAGGACTATGACGGCGGCGAACTGGTGATCCAGGACACCTACGGCCTGCAACAGGTGAAGCTGCCCGCCGGCGATCTGGTGCTCTACCCCGGCACCAGCCTGCACAAGGTCAATCCGGTCACCCGCGGCGCGCGCTACGCCTCGTTCTTCTGGACCCAGAGCCTGGTCCGCGAAGACAGCCAGCGCACCCTGCTATTCGAAATGGACCAGTCGATCCAGCGACTCACCCGTGACGTCCCCGACCATCCCTCGCTGATCCGCCTCACCGGTACCTACCACAATCTCCTGCGGCGCTGGTCGGAACTCTGAACATGCGCCACCTGCTGCTTCGTCACGACGCGCTGGACGCCGAAGGTTTCGCCGCACAACTGGCCGGTACCCCGGGCGAGGTTGCCCAGGCCATCCTTGGCGCTGCGCGCGAGGGCCTGACGGAAGCCCAGGCCCTGCTCGGACAGATCCTTCTGGACGGCCAAGGCATCCAGCGCGACCCGAGCCTGGCGCGGACCTGGTTCACGATCGCCGCCGAACGCGGCCACGCAATGGCGCGCAATATGCTCGCTCGCTGTCTTGAACATGGCTGGGGCGGCCCGGCGGATCCAGCCGCGGCAGCCGTCCACTATCGGATCGCCGCCCAGGCCGGCCTTGACTGGGCCCGCTACAACCTGGCCAATCTCCACGCCACCGGCCGCGGCGTGTCCCAGGACCAGCCGCGCGCCTATGCGCTGTATCGGCAAGCGGCCGAGCAGGGCCACGCGAAATCGATGAACCTGGTGGGGCGCTACCACGAAGAAGGCCTGGTGGTCGCTCGCGACCTGGCGCAAGCTGCGCACTGGTATCGACGTTCCGCCGAGGGCGGCGATTTTCGCGGCCAGTTCAGCCACGCCGCGATGCTCAGCGCCTCGGGCCGCCATGCCGAAGCCGAAACCTGGCTCCGGCGTGCCCTCGAAGGCGGCAACCTGAACTTCCTGCGCAGTGCCCGCCATGGCCTGGAGCAGTCGGCCCACCCGCCGTTCCGCAGCCTGGCGCTGGCCTACTACCGACGCGCGGCGCAGTTGGGCGACGACACCGATCGAGAGGCTCTGGAACAGGCGCTCGAACGTCACGGGTACGCACGACTGCCCGTCTGACGAACAACGCCCAACCCTTTGTTCACACCCACATAACACTTTTTTGACAAGCCTTTCCCTACCCTCGCCGCTTCATCGAGGCGAGCGACGATCGCGCCTCCGGTCCATCGTACGAGGCTATCGTGTCCCCCACTCCACCAAGCGTTACGCGCAATCGCATCGACTGGGCCGGCCTGGGCTGGCTGTTCCTGTTCTTCTGGTTCTTCTCCGGCATCACCCAACTGCTCCTGCTGACCTCCGGCAACAGCGGTTTCTCCGGTTTCCGCAACGCCATGGTGCTGAGCACCATCTGGCTTGCGCCGGTGTTGCTGTTCCCGCGCTGGACCAAGCCGCTGGCCGCCGTCATCGGGCTGGTGCTGTGGGCCGCCTCGCTGGTCGGCCTGAGCTATTTCGGCATCTATCACCAGGAATTCTCGCAAAGCGTGATCTTCGTGATGTTCGAGTCGAACACCGCCGAGGCCAGCGAATATTTCAGCCAGTACTTCAACCCCTGGATGACCCTCGGCCTGGTGCTCTACAGCCTGGTCGCCATCCTCCTCTGGCGCCGCCTGCGCCCGGTCTACCTGCCGCGCTTCAGCGCCCTGCCGGTGGCGGTGCTGCTGATCGTCGCGACCATCGGTTATCCGTTCTACAAGCAACTGGTCAGCCAGGGCCGGCCCTTCGACGAAGCCCTGGACAAGGTCCAGGCGCGCATGGAACCGGCGGTGCCCTGGCAATTGCTGATCGGCTACCAGCAATACCGCCAGCAACTGGGCAGCATGCAGGCGCTGTTGCAAAAGAACGCGGCCCTACCGCCGCTGAAGAACCTCGTCGATGCCAATGGCGATACGCCGCGCACGCTGGTCCTGGTGATCGGCGAATCCACGTCGCGCAAGCACATGAGCCTCTACGGCTATCCACGCGAAACGACCCCGCAGTTGGACGCACTGAAGGCCGCGAACCGGAACCTCACGGTATTCAACAACGTGGTGGCGTCGCGGCCATACACCATCGAGGTGCTGCAGCAGGTGCTGACGTTCGCTGACCAGGAGCATCCCGACCGCTTCCTCACCGATCCGTCGCTGATGAACCTGATGAAGCAGGCCGGCTACAAGACCTTCTGGATCACCAACCAGCAGACCATGACCAAGCGCAACACCATGCTGACGACCTTCGCCCAGCAGACCGATGCGCAGTTCTACCTGAACAACCAGCGCAGCCAGAACGCCAGCCAGCTGGACGGCGCGGTGCTGGCGCCCTTCGCCAAGGTGCTGGACGACCCGGCGCCGAAGAAATTCATCGTGGTCCATCTGCTCGGCACCCACATGAACTACAAGTACCGCTATCCCGCCGATTACGCTCGCTTCGTCGACCGCCAGGGCGCCCCGGCGGCCCTCAGCGACGACCAGGTGGAGGTCTACAACAGCTACGACAACGCCGTGCTGTACAACGACTACGTGGTCTCCAGCCTGATCAAGGGCTTCGCCAACAGCGATCCGAACGGCTTCCTGGTCTACCTCTCGGACCATGGCGAGGAAGTCTTCGACGAAGCCCCGCACGACCGTCTCGGCCGCAACGAAGGCGACCCGACCCGCGGCATGTACACCGTGCCCTTCCTGGTCTGGACTTCGCCCAGCTGGCAGCAGACCCATCCGCGCGACCTGCAGGCCCTGGTCGACCGACGCTACAGCAGCGAAGACCTGATCCATACCTGGTCCGACCTCGCCGGCCTCAACTATGACCTCTTCGATCCGACCAAGAGCCTGGTGAGCAACGACTTCCAGCATGAAGTCCGCTGGATCGGCAACCCCTATGCCCACAATGGCTTGCGCGACTTCGACAAGCTGCCGCTGGACAAGGCCGACGCCGGGCAGCAGGTAGCCCAGGCCGGACGACCCGCGCCAACGACGCCGCGCGCACCGTCCCGCCAGCCGAACGAAGGCTGACCGCCGCCAAGGAATGCGCCCCGCCGAGCGGGGCGTTTTTCCATCCGTAGCGCCCTCAGGGCAAGACCAGGTTGCCCTGCTCGTCGAACGGCCAGAACGGGTTGTAGGCAATTTCCCAAAGGTGTCCATCCGGGTCGGCGACATATCCGGAGTAGCCACCCCAGAACACTTCCTGCGGCATCTTGGTCGCCTGCCCGCCGGCCGCCGTAGCTGCGGAGAACAGACGGTCCACCTCGTCCCGCGAGGCGCAGTTGCAGGCCAGGGTGATAGCCGCGAAGCCGGTCGGGCGATCTTCCACCTGCGCATCCTCGGCGAGGGCGCTGCGTCCGTAGAGGCCGAGGACCAGGTTGCGGCCCTTGAGAAATACCACCTGCTCGTTGCCGTCCGAAGAGGGCTGCCAGCCCAGCGCCTGGTAGTAGAGAGAGGAGCGGGCCAGATCGGCGACCCCGAGGGTCACCAGGGAAACACCATTGCCTGTCATGTCGGCGTCCTTGTCATGGGTTGTCGAACAAGGCTGACACGAGCGCCGCGAGGCTTCCAGAGCGACATGAAAAAGCCCCGCCGAGGCGGGGCTCTTCGTAGCAGAGGCGACTGCGCTAGAGGTAGAACGCCTTCAGCGGCGGGAAGCCGTTGAACTCCACCGCACTGTAGCTGGTGGTGTAGGCGCCGGTAGACAGCCAGTAAAGGCGGTCGCCGCTCGCCAGGTTCAGCGGCAGGCCATACTTGTAGTGCTCGTACATGATGTCGGCGCTGTCGCAGGTCGGGCCGGCGATCACCACCTCTTCCATCTCGCCCTGCTTCTCGGTCCAGATCGGGAACTTGATCGACTCGTCCATGGTTTCGATCAGTCCGGAGAACTTGCCGACGTCGGCATAGACCCAGCGCTCCACGGCGGTCCGCGACTTGCGGGCGACCAGCACCACTTCGCTGACCAGGATGCCGGCATTGGCGATCAGCGAACGGCCCGGCTCGAGGATGATTTCCGGCAGGTCGTCGCCGAAGTCCTCCTTGAGGAAGCGGATGATCTCCTCCGCATAGGTTTCCAGGTCGTTGGTCTTGGTGATGTAGTTGGCCGGGAAGCCGCCGCCCATGTTGATCATCTTCAGGACGATGCCGTCTTCTTCCTTCAGGCGCTCGAAGATCACCTTGACCTTGGCGATCGCCGCGTCCCACACCGAGATGTCGCGCTGCTGCGAACCGACGTGGAAGGAAATGCCGTAGGGCTCCAGGCCCAGCTGGCGGGCCAGGATCAGCAGGTCCATGGCCATGTCGGTCTGGCAGCCGAACTTGCGCGACAACGGCCAGTCTGCGGTAGTCGAGCCCTCGGTGAGGATACGCACGTAGACCTTGGCGCCGGGAGCGGCCTTGGCGATGTTGCGCAGGTCGGCTTCGGAGTCGGTGGCGAACAGGCGCACGCCCTTCTCGTAGAAGTAGCGGATGTCCTTGGATTTCTTGATGGTGTTGCCGTAGCTGATGCGCTCCGGACCGACGCCGGTCTTCATCACCTTGTCCAGTTCGTAGATCGAGGCGATATCGAAGTTCGAACCCTTGTCGCGCAGCAGCTCGGTGATTTCGGTAGCGGGATTGGCCTTCACCGCGTAGTAGATCCTGGCGAAGGGGAAGCAGTCGGTCAGTTGGTCGTAGGCATCGGCGATGGTCTGCTTGTCGATGACTACAAAGGGGGTTTCCTGCTTGTCGGCGAAGGCCTTCATGCGCTGGAAGGTTTCAGGGGCGAAATAATCCTCGACCTTGATGGACATGGTTGGGACTCCCAATGGCAAAACACATGGATTCGTAGGGGTGAAGCTGAACGTCTAATCCGTTTCCCCACTTTGGTTCGCCTACTTCCCAAGGCATGTCGCCGAGTATCACCTGCCTGCCGGCAGCCACCGCCTGTTCATCCTGGTAGGTCGCGCGCGTGTCCCGCGCGACGACCTGGCCGCTTGAGCAGCGGACGTCGCCTTGCCACAAGGCGATCTCTCGTCGTCAGTACTTGAGCCGGATGGATCGTTTCCAGCATGGACGTTCGGGCGCGAACTTTAGGACCAAGGGGACGCGAGATCAATAAAAAAATGCCGCGATTTCGCCTCCGCCTGTCGCACCGCCGGATTGACCTGCTCAGCCTTTACCCCATGTGCATGACAGTGGAATGTCCCCGTCCGCCCGGCGTTCAATCGGATGGACGAAAAACGTCCCGCGCAGGCCTTGCGCCTACACCCGGAACGCGCCGATCAGGCGTTTCAGCTGGGTCACCTGGGCGCCCAGTTCGCGGCTGGCCCGTTCGGTCTGGCTGGCGCCTTCCGCGGTGCGCTCGCCGGCCTGGTTGATCTCGACGATGTTCTGGTCGATATCGTGGGCCACGGCGGTCTGTTGCTCGGCGGCGGCGGCGATCTGCTGGTTCTGGTCGACGATCATGCCCACCGCGCCGAGGATATTCTCCAGTGCCTGCTGCACCTGCGCCGACTCGTTGACCGTGCCATCGGCGGTATGGTGGCTGCTGCCCATCGCCTTCACCGCCGCATCGACGCCGCCCTGCAGGCGCAGGATCATCTGTTCGATCTCGGCGGTGGACTGCTGGGTGCGCTTGGCCAGCGTGCGCACCTCGTC
Source organism: Pseudomonas sp. 22490 (assembly GCF_052044465.1). Classification (NCBI taxonomy): domain Bacteria; kingdom Pseudomonadati; phylum Pseudomonadota; class Gammaproteobacteria; order Pseudomonadales; family Pseudomonadaceae; genus Pseudomonas; species Pseudomonas sp. 22490. Next base: position 223,533 of record NZ_JBQENS010000005.1, read on the forward strand.
GGCCACCACCGCGAAACCGCGCCCCTGCTCCCCGGCACGAGCGGCCTCGATCGCCGCATTGAGCGCCAGCAGGTTGGTCTGTTCGGCGATGCCCTTGATCACATCCAGCACCTGGCTGATCGAGGCGCTGTCACTGGCCAGGCGATTGATCGCCGCCACCGACTGGTCGATCTCGCCGGCCAGGCGCTGGATGCTACCCACCTGCGACTCGACCAGGCTGCGCCCGCTGAGGGTTTCCTGGTTCACGCTGTTCGCGCTGCTCACCGCCATCGCCGCGCTGCGCGCCACTTCCTGGGCGGTAGCGGCCATCTGGTTCATCGCCGTGGCCACCTGCTCGATCTGGCTGCGTTGCCCGGCTACCGCCTGGTTGCTTTCGGCCGACACCGACTCGACGCGCAGGGTCTGCCGCTCGACCTCGCCGACGGTCTGGCTGACCCGCTCGATCAGGTCGTGGATCTTCGCCACCGATTCGTTGAACGATTGTCCCAGCTCGCCCAGCTCGTCACGGCTGCGGGCCTGGAAGCTGACCGTCATGTCGCCGCCGGCGACGCGCTCCATCATTCGCCCGAGATCCTTCAGGGTGGCGCGGGTGGAAACGTAGAAACCGCCGTAGAGGTATAGGATCGCGGCGAAAACCACGGCCAGCGCGGCGACTAGCAACAGCATCTGCGTGCGCACCTGTTGCAGGCGCTTTTGCAACTGGGTATCGAGATAGCCGAGAACGGCGTCGTCGAGCTGGTAGGTCTTGTCCATCGCCGCGCTGACCTGATCGTAGAACTGCGTCCACGGGGTATCCAGCGTCTCGGCCACGATCACCCGGTCCTCGAACAACTGCCCCAGGCTCTTCAGGGTCTCGCGACTGGCCTGGGCGGCCTCCTCGAGCAGCTGTGGGCTGCCGGCCAGGGACTCCTGCAGCTTCAGGCCATACTCGCCATGCAGTTTCTCGAACTCCAGCAGCAGTTCGTCGAGCCGCGCGCTGGAGGACGAATTGAGGAAACCCTGGCCCAGGGAGTAGGCGCCGATGGCGCGCCCCTTGCTGATGGCCGCCGTCACCTCCGGCGTTATCGAACCGACCAGCTCGCTGAGCTGGCGCACCTGGCGCTGGCTGTCCTGGCTGAGCCCGGCCTGGGCGATGAGCAACTTGATGAATACCTGTGCGCTACCGAGCAGCTTCTCCGCCCGTGCGCCCTTGCCCTGCAGGGACCCTTCGGCCTCCACGGCCTGCAAGCCGTTGAGCAACCGGTCGCGCTGGGCCTCGAATTCGGCTACCGCCGCACCATCCTCGCTGAGCGGCGCCAGCGCCTCGAGCCGCCCGCGCAGCCCCTTCTGGACGTCCGCGATGCGCGCTTCCAGATCGCCGGCCTTGCCGGACTGGCCGATGACCGCATTGATCTGCAACAGATCGTTGAGGGACTCCAGGCCACGCCGGATCTGAAGTCCGCTACCCAGCAGCGTCAAGCTCTGCAGTTCGATCCGGGTGTCGCTGAACTGGCGATAGGCATCGCGCACCAGATAGAAGCTGGTGATCAGCAGCGGCAGGAAGAACAGCACGCTGATCAGGCCGAACTTCATGCCGAAGCTGAGCCGGTTCATCAGCGCGATGGCGGGATAGAGTACGGTCTTCACCCAGACGTCTCCTGATTGTTCTTATCGTTCTGAGAGATGCCGCCGCGTGGCGACATTGACGCACGGAGTCCGCTCGGTAATGGCCTTTCGAAATCATGCGGACACGTTCACCTGTGTACCCGATATCGGCCTGGTGTTCTGTAACTTAAGGTTAACGGGGAATCGCAGGCGGATTCCCCGTCGCTGCGCTCAGAGGAACAGCGCGCAGAAGGCGAACACGGCGTACCAGAGCACGGCCGCGCGCACCAGCAATTGCCAGAGCGCATCCAGGCTGGCGACGCCGGCGGCACCCAGTTCGACCGCTTCGACATCGCTGGCGACCCGTCCGGCCTTGCCCAGCAGCGCGGCCGCCGAGATGTCCCAGGCCAGCAGCCAGTGCAGCAGCACGCGGATAACCGCGAGGAAGTTGCCGACCAGGGCGAAGCTCAGCACCAGCGCACGCACCGGCAACCAGTCGAGGATATGCCGGACGCGCGCCGCCTGTTCGCGCAACGCCGGCTGGCGGGCGTGCTCCAGCGCCAGTGCCAGCAGGCGATAGGCCAGGGCCGCCACCGGGCCGAGCAAGGCATACCAGAAGATCACCGCGAAGAAGCTCTGGTAGCCCTGCCAGAGCAGATGGCCGTGCACCCGGCCGATCAGTTCGCTCTCGCTGCCGCCCAGGATCCCCAGATCGCGTTCGGCGACATGGAAGGCAGCCTGGGCCTCCTCGCGCCGCCAGGCGTCGCGGAACGGCCCGAGGTCGGCCATGACGTCGCCGCGGCCGAGACTGTAGACCACCACCAGAAGATGCAGCGGGAGGCTCAGCCAGCCATAGGCCAGCGGCTGCAGCAATGTCAGCAGCAGGGCCAGCGGCAGCAACGGCAGGACCACCGCGAGCAGCAGCCCCAGCCAGGAGCGGCGGGACACCGAGGGCAGGTCCTCGACCAGGCCCAGCCAGGCGAGCCAGGCGCCATCGCGCTGGATACGCCGGCGCCAGCCGGAGAACTTCTCCAGCGCAAGGGCCAGCAGCAACACCAGGAACGTCATGTTTCCTCCTTGGAATAGGTCAATCCGGCGCGGTAGCGCGACCAGTCGAAAGCCTCGCCGGGATCGGTCTTGCGCTCCGGGGCGATATCGCAGTGGCCCTGGATGCGTTCCGGGGTGATCGCCGGGAAGGCCGCGCGCAACAGCCGCGTCAGCCCGGCCAGGGCAGTGTACTGCGCGTCCGTGTACGGTTCCGTGTCGGTCCCCTCCAGTTCGATGCCAAGGGAGAAGTCGTTGCACGCCTCGCGACCGTCGAAGCAGGAAACCCCGGCATGCCAGGCGCGGTCGTGACAGGAGACGAACTGGGTGATGGCGCCGTCGCGTTCGATGAGGAAATGCGCGGAAACCGTCAGGTGGCGGATCTCCTCGAAATAGGGATGTTCGTTCGGGTCCAGGCGATTCTGGAAGAACGCCTGGACCTTGCCGGTGCCGAAGTGTCCCGGCGGCAGGCTGATATTGTGGATGACCAGCAGCGACACCGCGTCCCCTTGCGGACGCAGGTTGAAATTCGGTGAAGGGCAGTGGCGGACGCCACGGACCCAGCCGGTAACGGAATCGAAATGCATACGGGCTCCTGAACGAGCCCCCACTCTAATCCAGCGGCGCCGGAATGACGATCAGGCGGGCTCTGGATCGGCCGCTTCGACATGCGTCGAGGAAAGGTATTACCCGCAAGAACGAAAAGACCCGGCATCCGCCGGGTCCTCGAGAAGCGGCTAGGCGCCCTTGAGGCGCCGCAGGTTGCCGATCACCGACTCCAGGGCCCGGTCGAACAGCAAGGCATCGTCCAGCAGGCGTACCGCCTGCCGGCGAAACTCCACCGCCAGGCCCATGCGGGTCTTTTCCAGAACCTTCATCCCGGTGCGATTGACGAAGATGTAGCGACCGGTGGGCCGGATCACTGCCGCCAGCTTGCAGCGCAGCTTGTGCTCGGCGTCCTCCTGGATCTCCACCCAACTGCCGACACGCAGCGCATCGACCCGCAGCAGTGCCTCGTCGTTGTCCGGCAGGCGCACTTCGCTCTCGACAGGCGCCGGGGCGGCGTCCGGCGAGGTCAGGACGATTTCCTCGACCACCCGCAGCATGACCGGCGCCCGGGGCTTTTCCGCGGCCGTGCCCGGGCTCGCTTCGTCGAGCAGGGGGCTGTCCGCGACAGCCGCCTCGCCGCGCTTGTCGCGCTGCAGACCCTGGACATGCAGGGTTTCCAGCTGGCTGAAGAATTCTCCGGTGGAAAACGGATCGAAGGCTGCGCTGGCCAATCCCTCGCGCAGCGCCTTGAGCAGGCCAGGCACACGCTCCAGCAACTGTTGGCGGGACAGCGGATCGTCATGCGGGCCGACGCTCCAGATCAACTCGTCCATGGTATCCAGGGCCTCCCGCCACTCGGCCGAAGCCTTGCCATGCTTGAGGCAGATCAGCAGCATCACCTTGCTCCAGGCATCCCGCAGCAGGCGCACCACCACCTCCGGCAGGACCTTGCCGAGCAGTCGCTGGTTCAGCACCTGCTCCACGTCCTGCCGGGCCAGTTCGGCCTTGGCGCGGCCTTCCTCGGCGTCGCGGGTGCGCTGCTCGAGGAGCTCGCTGCGGCGGCGCTCGTCGCCGGTGAAGGCAATGAAGTCCTCCAGCAACTCGGCGAAGATCGCCGGGTCGTCGACGAAGTCGTTCAACAGCCGCATCACGACCTGTTCGATCTTCTGGTACAGGCTGTCGCGCCGGGCATCATTGTGTTCGGCCCAGCCCAGCGACGCGGATGCGATCTCGTTGAGCAGGCGACGTGCCGGATGGCTACCGCGGCTGAAGAAGGTCTTGTCGAGCAGGGCCACCTTGAGCATCGGGATCTGCATCCGACCGATCAGGGCCTTCAGCGAATCAGGCAGGGTGCGGTCATCGAGAATGAATTCGAACAGCATCGACACCAGGTTGATGACGTCATCGTCCACCTGGCCGACCACCCGAGAACGGCCGCTCTTGTGGCTGACCCGCTGGAGCAGTTGGTCGACCCCGTCGCGGACGTCGAACTCCGCGGCGCCAGGGCCCGGCAAGTGCTGTTGCAGGTGGGAAAGCAGGCGCATCAGGTCGTTGCTGGAAATCGGCGCGGCATTCTCAGGCGTTTCGCGACGGTAGAAGGAAGGATTGTCGCGGACCTGCGCCAGCAGTTCCTGCAGCGCGCCGAAGACTTCCTGCTGGCCGCCGTCGAGTAGCGCAGCCTGTGCCTGCAGGGTCCCGGCATCGCGTACCGCTTCGGGACGGACAGCGGGCTGACGCCGCGGCAGTGCGGATTTGAGTTCCGGCAGCACGCCCGCAGCGACCAGGATCTGGTTGGCCTCGGCGTACAACTGGTCGCAATGGGCCAGGACGTACTTCTCGAACAGCTTGAGAATGATCAGCTTGACCTTGATCTCGACGCCGAGCCCCTGGCAGGCATCGAGGAAAGCCGCGGTCAGCGGACGCGGAGCGAGGGGATTGCTCTTCTCGTCGACCTTCCGCCCGACCAGGGTGTTCAGGCGGGTGCTCAGGTGGGCCAGCGCGGTGGCATCGCGGCTCATCACCCGCGCCACCATCGCGTCCACCGCGACGGACTCCTCCAGTTCCTCGTTCTGTACCAGGCTGAGGCTATCGAAGGACACGGTATCCAGGGTCGGCACGGATTTGCCGGACTGTACCTGGTTGAGCGCCGAGAACTCCTCGAAGACCTTCTGCAGGTAGACCCGCTCGATACTCTTGCGCTTGAGGCGCAGGTCGCGCATGGCTTCGAAGAAAGCGTTCTGTTCGAGGTTGCTGGTGGCTCGGTCGGCCATTTCGAAGAGGGTGTCGTCGGCGTTGTCGAACAACGCCTGCAACGCCTGTTTCAGCTGCAACGCCGCCTTGTCGCGCACCTGCACGAGGATGACCGGCAGGCGCCCCGCTCCGGCGTTCGGCGACGGCTCGGAAGCGACCCTGGTCAGGTGCACCACATTGGCATCGTTCTGCATCGGGACTCTCCTGCCACCCTCGCGGCCGCGCATGGAATGGCAAAAATCGGGCACAGAGGATCGATTGGCGTCGTCCGTAACGTCAATTTCCAGGCGTCAAAAACAAGTATCTACATTCATTATAGAGATACTTTCAAATCTAGATAGAGGGTTTTCCTATAGACATGACTCTCTTCACACAAGCGAAGGCCGATGAATGGCGGCCGTCCCGACCGGCGCCCAGGCAGGCACAGACGCCGTCCGCTGCGCTCCGTATAATCGCCCGATCTCGTACAGGAGCCCGCCATGCCTAACCTCACCCTTGCCGACCTCCAAGGCGAAATCCAGGCCAACGTCCGCACCGCCCTGGCGGAAGACGTCGGCGGCGGCGACCTTACCGCTCATTTGATCGATCCACAGCGCGAGGCCGAGGCCCGGGTGATTACCCGCGAGCACGCGACGATCGCGGGCCGCGCCTGGGTCGACGAGGTCTTCCGCCAGGTCGATCCCCGAGTGCTGGTGACCTGGCAGGTGGAGGACGGCCAGCGAGTCGAGCCGAACCAGATGCTGTTCCAGCTAAAAGGTCCGGCCCGCGCCCTGCTCACCGGCGAGCGCAGCGCGCTGAACTTCCTCCAGCTGCTTTCCGGTACCGCCACCCGCAGCCAGCACTACGCCGACCTGGTCGCCGGCACCGCGGTGAAGCTCCTCGACACGCGCAAGACCCTGCCCGGCCTGCGCCTGGCGCAGAAGTACGCGGTCACCTGCGGCGGTTGCCACAACCATCGCATCGGCCTCTACGATGCCTTCCTGATCAAGGAAAACCACATCGCCGCCTGCGGCGGTATCGATCGGGCAATCGCCGAAGCCCGGCGCATAGCACCCGGCAAGCCGGTGGAAGTGGAAGTGGAGAACCTCGATGAACTGCGCCAGGCGCTGGAGGCCGGCGCCGATATCGTCATGCTCGACGAACTCAGCCTGGACGACATGCGCACCGCCGTCGCCCTCACCGCCGGCCGTGCCAAGCTGGAAGCTTCCGGCGGAATCAACGAGGGCACCCTGCGCAACATCGCCGAGACCGGCGTCGACTACATCTCCATCGGCACCCTGACCAAGGATGTCAGGGCCGTCGACCTGTCCATGCGCCTCACCCTCTGAACGAATCGCAGGTAATAAAAAGCCCCGCCGAAGCGGGGCTTTTTATTGCGACTGGTGCCGGATAGAGGAATCGAACCCCCGACCTTCTCATTACGAATGAGCTGCTCTACCGACTGAGCTAATCCGGCGGCGCGGGGAAGGTATCACTCGGCACAGCCGGATTTCAACCGATATTCCCCCTCACATGGGAATCCAACCCTGAATCCAGAAACGTGGCGCCTCACCGCCGCCGTGGATTTCCAGGTAGCGCTCCTCGGCCGCGGTCAGCCCCGGCACCTCGAGCAGCAGCACGCGCCCCAGCACGACAATGACAACGACAGCCAGGCCCCGACAGAGCCAGCGCTGTGCGGGGGACGGCGCGACCGGCTTCGACCAGCGTGCCATGGCGATGCCTACCAGCAAGGCCAATACGGTCTGGGTGAAGGGCATGACGAACACGCCGTCCACCTGGGCCAGGACCAGGACCGAAACGAGGGCCAGCCACAGTCCGGCATCCATCGGATCGCCCTGTTCACGCAGGTAACGCGCGCCGCGAAGCAGACCAAGGGTCATCAGTCCAACCACCAGAAGGCCAGCGACCCCGCCCCATTCAGCGAACCACTGCAGCAGCATCTGGTGCGGGTGGGCACCGACGCTGTTCGGCACCGCCGAGAAATGCATGGGCCCGACCCCAAGCAAAGGATGGGCTACGAACATGCCCCAGGCATCTCGCCACAACACGTCGCGCAGAGACAGACCACTGCGCATACCGGACATGAGGGTCATGTCGATACCTAGCCAGGTCGGCAAGGCAACCATTAACAGGAAATAGAGCGCCAACCCGACGAATGCCGCGGACAACTGGACGATCAAAAAGCGGCGCCCCACGGGGCCGATCCAGCAAAGCGCGAGATGCGCGACGGCGAAACCCAACCAGAGCCCGCGTCCAGCCAAGGCGAAGGAGATGCACCATTGGATGGCCAGCAGCAGCATGACAAGCCAGGACAATCTGAACCGCCCGGTCTCTCGCAGGTACAACCCCAGCGCAGCCATCAGCGGCAGCAGCATGGCCTGGAACTGCCCCATGGTCCGGACGTTGGAAAAGCCGCTGAGCAGAACCCTGGGATTCAACTCACGGAGCCCGCTGACGAAGGCCGCGAGATAGGAAAGCAGGAACTGGTAGCAGAAGAACCCTCCCAACACGACCACCCCCCAGAGGGCGATACGGCGAACCCACTCTGGGCTGGCGGATATATTGAAGGAAAACAGCATCAGGCCGGCGAATACCGACCATTCCTTGAATGCCCAGGAAGGATTGGCGGAGAGAAATGCGGAAACGCTGCCTAGACCCAAGATAACCAACAGTGTTACCTGAACCATCCTTCTGGCAAATGACAGACGAGAAGAAAAGAGCAGCAGGAGTGACGATCCACTCAACACCACCAATTGGAGTATTCGCTGCTGATCATGCCAGTTCTTGGAAACCCCGCAGTAAACAACGGGAGAAAGCAGAAGAATACTTATCAGCAATAATAGAATAGTACGCGACGCCTTACCCATCCTTTCCCAGGCTAGCCAAATTCGCATCACATGGGCTCCAGAATGAAAACGCCCCGCAATGCGGGGCGCTTCCTTCACACTCAAAACAACTCAAAAAACCGATTAGGATTTCGGGCAATTAGCCGGAGCGTAGTTGGGCTTCCAAGCTGTAGGAGTTTTGGTGATTTTGCAGTTCCAGACTCCGTCATTTTTACGCGAAACAGTGATTACAGCCCCTTTGATGGCGGAACCAGAAGATTTACCCAAGGTAGCGACCAACTCAACGGTGCCATCTTTATTGTCCGTTACCTGGATCTGACTCTTACCAGAACCATCTAGCAAAGTAGACTCGGTGAAGCCAATGTCATACTGGGTATCTTTAGGAGTCGCGCTGGAAACAATCTCCTTCCCTTCCAGAATCGCCGACTCCGCAGCGGTCTTCAGCGCGCTGACTTCACTCACGGCACGGGTCACCTGGGTACGGGCGGTGTAGTCCTGGTATTGCGGGATGGCAATGGCGGCCAGGATGCCGATGATCGCAACCACGATCATCAGTTCGATCAGAGTAAAACCCTTCTGAGCTTTCATGAATATCTCCATGTGGTATGTATAGGCCAAACGCCTTCCCCCTTCAAAGCAGGTTGCATGCCAACCTTTCAAACGCCCTCCTTTCGCAACTCTTGCGGGGACTTCGAAAGTGTTCCGCTCTCCCCTGCCGGCAATATGTGACACTTTTTGGCATCTCGGAATCGTCGGTTTGGCAGCCCCAGGCATCTGCGTTATAAGTCTCGCTCCAAGCCTTCTTCAGATGTTCCCCAATGAACGATTCCACGCCTCTCAGCGGCCTTGCCAAGCAACTGGTCCTGAACGAACTCCTCGACGAAAAGACCGCCCGCCAGGCCCAGGTGCAGGCCGCGCGCAACAAGCAGTCGCTGGTCAGCCACCTGGTCCAGGCCAAGCTGGTGCAGAGCCGGGCGTTGGTCGAGGTGGCCGCCGAGCAGTTCGGCATCGCCTATTGCGACCTGAACAGCCTGGATCGGGAAAGCATTCCGAAGGATGTCATCAGCGAGCGCCTGGTCCGCCAGCACCGTGTGTTGCCGCTGTGGAAACGCGGCAACAAACTGTTCATCGGTCTCTCCGACCCGACCAACCACCAGGCGGTCACCGATATCCAGTTCAGCACCGGTCTCACCACCGAAGCCCTGCTGGTGGAGGACGACAAGCTCGGCGTAGCCATCGAGAAGCTCTACGAGGGCGCTATGGACGCTCTCGGCGACCTCGGTGACATCGATCTCGACGGGGTCGATGTCGGCAAGGCGGAAAGCGCCAGCCAGGACGACGGCGGCGACGATGCCGAAGATGCCCCGGTGGTGCGCTTCGTCAACAAGATGCTGCTCGACGCCATCCGCGGCGGCTCTTCCGACCTGCACTTCGAGCCCTACGAAAAGACCTACCGGGTGCGCTTCCGTACCGACGGCATGCTCCACGAAGTGGCCAAGCCGCCGATCCAGTTGGCCAGCCGCATTTCCGCGCGACTCAAGGTAATGGCCGGCCTGGATATCTCCGAACGGCGCAAGCCGCAGGACGGGCGGATCAAGATGCGCGTGTCGAAGACCAAGTCGATCGACTTCCGCGTCAACACCCTGCCGACCCTGTGGGGCGAGAAGATCGTGATGCGGATCCTCGACTCCTCCAGCGCGCAGATGGGCATCGACGCACTGGGCTACGAAGAGGACCAGAAGGAACTCTACCTGGCCGCGCTCAAGCAGCCACAGGGCATGATCCTGGTCACCGGCCCCACCGGCTCGGGCAAGACGGTTTCGCTGTACACCGGTCTGAACATCCTCAATACCACCGACATCAACATCTCCACCGCTGAAGACCCTGTGGAGATCAACCTGGAAGGCATCAACCAGGTCAACGTCAACCCGCGTCAGGGCATGGACTTCTCCCAGGCGCTGCGCGCCTTCCTGCGCCAGGACCCGGACGTGATCATGGTCGGCGAGATCCGCGATCTGGAGACTGCCGAGATCGCCATCAAGGCGGCGCAGACCGGGCATATGGTGATGTCCACCCTGCACACCAACAGCGCCGCCGAGACCCTGACCCGCCTGCTGAACATGGGCGTGCCGGCGTTCAACCTGGCGACCTCGGTGAACCTGATCATCGCCCAGCGCCTTGCGCGAAAACTCTGTTCGCACTGCAAGAAAGAACACGACGTGCCGAAGGAAACCCTGCTTCACGAAGGTTTCCCGGAAGAGCTGATCGGCACCTTCAAGCTGTATTCGCCTGTAGGCTGCGAAAACTGCAAAGGCGGTTACAAAGGTCGCGTCGGTATTTATGAAGTGGTTAAAAACACCCCCGCCCTGCAGCGGATTATCATGGAAGAAGGCAACTCCATCGAGATCGCCGAGCAAGCCCGCAAAGAAGGCTTCAACGATCTGCGCACCTCAGGCCTGCTGAAAGCCATGCAGGGAATCACCAGCCTGGAGGAAGTCAACCGCGTGACCAAGGATTAATCCATGGCGGACAAAGCGTTAAAGACCAGTGTCTTCGTATGGGAAGGCACTGACAAGAAAGGCACCAAGGTCAAGGGCGAGCTGTCCAGCCAGAACCCGACCCTGGTCAAGGCGCAACTGCGCAAGCAGGGCATCACGCCGGTCAAGGTCCGCAAGAAAGGCATCTCCCTGCTGGGGGCGGGGAAGAAGATCAAGCCTATGGACATCGCCCTGTTCACCCGCCAGATGTCCACCATGATGGCCGCCGGCGTGCCGCTGCTGCAGTCGTTCGACATCATCAGCGAAGGCTTCGACAATCCGAACATGCGCAAGCTGGTGGAGGAGATCAAGCAGGAAGTCGCCGGCGGCAACAGCCTGGCCAACTCGCTGCGCAAGAAGCCGCAGTACTTCGACTCGCTCTACTGCAACCTGGTGGACGCCGGCGAACAATCCGGCGCCCTGGAAACCCTGCTCGACCGGGTCGCCACCTACAAGGAAAAGACCGAGGCGCTGAAGGCCAAGATCAAGAAGGCCATGACCTACCCGATCGCGGTGATCGTCGTCGCCATCATCGTTTCGGCGATCCTACTGATCAAGGTGGTGCCGCAGTTCCAGTCGGTGTTCGAGGGCTTCGGCGCCGAACTGCCAGCCTTCACCATGATGGTCATCAACATTTCCAACGTACTCCAGGAATGGTGGCTCCTGGTACTGCTGATGATGGGCGGCGCCGGCTTCCTGCTGAACCACGCCTACAAGCGTTCGGAGAAGTTCCGCGACGCCACCGACCGCACGGTACTGAAGCTGCCTATCGTCGGCGCCATCCTCTACAAATCCGCCGTGGCACGCTACGCGCGGACGCTGTCGACCACCTTCGCCGCCGGCGTGCCATTGGTGGAAGCCCTCGACTCGGTTTCCGGCGCCACCGGCAACGTGGTGTTCAGGGACGCGGTGGGCAAGATCAAGCAGGACGTGTCCACCGGCATGCAGCTGAACTTCTCCATGCGCACCACCAACATCTTCCCCAGCATGGCCATCCAGATGACCGCCATCGGCGAGGAGTCGGGCGCGCTGGACGACATGCTGGCCAAGGTCGCTGGCTTCTACGAGCAGGAAGTGGATAATGCCGTGGACAACCTGACCGCCCTGATGGAACCGATGATCATGGCGGTCCTCGGGGTCCTGGTCGGTGGCCTGATCATCGCCATGTACCTGCCGATCTTCCAGCTGGGCAACGTCGTCTAAATGACCCTCCTCGACTACCTGGCCAGCCATCCGCTGGCCTTTGTCTTGTGCACCATCCTCCTCGGCCTGCTGGTCGGCAGCTTCCTCAACGTCGTCGTGCATCGCCTGCCGAAGATGATGGAGCGCAACTGGAAGGCCGAAGCCCGCGAAGCGCTCGGGCTGGAGCCGGAACCCAAGCAGGCGACCTACAACCTGGTGCTGCCGAATTCGGCGTGCCCGCGCTGCGGCCACGAGATCCGCCCCTGGGAAAACATCCCGCTGGCCAGCTACCTGGCGCTGGGCGGCAAGTGTTCGTCCTGCAAGGCCGCCATCGGCAAACGCTACCCCCTGGTGGAACTGGCCACCGCGCTGCTTTCCGGCTACGTCGCCTGGCATTTCGGCTTCACCTGGCAGGCGGGCGCGATGCTCCTGCTGACCTGGGGCCTGCTGGCGATGAGCCTGATCGATGCCGATCACCAACTGCTGCCGGACGTGCTGGTGCTGCCGCTGCTCTGGCTGGGCCTGATCGCCAACCATTTCGGCCTCTTCGCCAGCCTCGACGATGCGCTGTTCGGCGCGGTGTTCGGCTACCTGAGCCTGTGGTCGGTGTTCTGGCTGTTCAAGCTGGTGACCGGCAAGGAGGGCATGGGCTACGGCGACTTCAAGCTGCTGGCCATGCTCGGTGCCTGGGGCGGCTGGCAGATACTGCCGCTGACCATCCTGCTGTCGTCGCTGGTCGGGGCGATCCTCGGGGTGATCATGCTGCGCCTGCGCAACGCCGAAAGCGGCACGCCGATCCCCTTCGGTCCCTATCTGGCGATTGCCGGGTGGATTGCTTTGCTCTGGGGTGATCAAATAACCCGGACCTATCTGCAATTCGCCGGATTCAAATGACCCAACCCTGGATACTAGGCCTCACGGGCGGTATCGGCAGCGGCAAGAGCGCAGCCGCCGAGCATTTCATTTCCCTCGGCGTCCACCTGGTGGACGCCGACCATGCCGCCCGTTGGGTGGTGGAGCCGGGGCGTCCGGCCCTGGCGAAGATCGTCGAACGCTTCGGCGACGGCATCCTCCTGCCCGATGGCCAGCTCGACCGCGCCGCCTTGCGCGAGCGGATCTTCCAGGCGCCGGAGGAACGGCGCTGGCTGGAGCAATTGCTGCACCCGCTGATCGGCGCGGAGATCGTCCAGTACCTGGCCAGGGCCGAATCGCCCTATGCCATCCTGGTCTCGCCGCTGCTGGTGGAGTCCGGCCAGCGCCAGATGACCCACCGCGTGCTGGTGGTGGATACCCCGGAACATCTGCAACTACAGCGCACCATGCTTCGCGACAAGGTCTCCGAGGAGCAGGTGCGCTCGATCCTCCAGGCCCAGGCCCGGCGCGACGAGCGCTTGAAGCACGCCGACGACGTGCTGGTCAACGACGGCGACCTGTCCCACCTGCAGCGTGAAGTCGAACGACTGCACGCCTTCTACCTGACCTTGCGAGGAGGCCGAGCATGAGCCAGCCCCTGACCGTGGAGTGTCCGACCTGCGGCGCGCCCGTCGAATGGAAAAGCGACAACAAGTACCGCCCCTTCTGCTCCGACCGCTGCAAGCTGATCGATCTCGGCGCCTGGGCCGCCGAGGAACATGCGATCCCCGGCGACACCCTGGAAGACGACATCTTCTCCGCCGACCTGCCGCCTCGCGAGCATTGAACGCAACGGGCCAGCCAATCCGGCTGGCCCGTTCCTTCAGGGACGCATGAAAGCGTAGTCGCGCTGGTCGTCGAGATTCTCCGCAAGAAATTGCAGTTCGCTGGCCAGGTCGCCAGCATCGCGCTCCGCCCGGTTCAGTTCGACGATTGCGCTGAGCAACGCGCGCAGGCGCATTGCCCGGTCCGCCTCGTCGCTCTTCGACAGCAACTCTCGCAGGCCCTCTCGGGCCCATTCATGGACACCCATGTTCCGCTCCTCACCTGGGAAAACGGCAGGATCGCGGCCGGCTTCGTCCGAAACACTGACGCAAGTCAGCCGCCGCCCGCCATGAACCTGGCGAATGACTGGTCATCAGGGCTTGCGCTCTTCGTCCTTCCAGGGCGCCTGCAGGTAGCGCGTGCGATTGAAGGTTTCCAGCCACTCCGGGTAGTAGACCACCAGGCCGGTGATCACCGTGCCGTTGATGAAGGCCTCGGGGAACATGATCAGCCACAGGTAACCGGCGAAGTCCTCCAGCCAGGGCGGCATCGGGAAAAGGCCGTCGATCCAGACCACGCCAAGGCCGAGCAGCAGGACCACCACCGCGGTGAGGGCCGCCGGGAAGAAACCGCAGCAGAAGATGTAGACGAACAGGTTGCGCGGCTGGCGCTTTTCCACGAACAACGCCGCCAGCTCCGCGATCAGCGCGGGGATCGCCACCAGCAGCACGCCGTTGACGCCGATCGCCAGCCAATCCTGGCGGCCGAGCAGGCACAAGCCCAGTTGCGCCACCAACCCCACCACGATCGCCAGCGGCCAGTCGAGCAGCAAGGTGACGGCGGTCATGCCGATGAAATGGAAGGACAGCCCCGATTCGAAGTCCCGGCGCACCAGCCAGAGCAGGAACAGCCCGAGCATGGTACCGAACACCAGGTGCTGGCGGCGGGTATCGCTGACCAGCTCGACCCAGGGCGCGCGCCAGGCGGCGAGCAGCAGCACCGGCGCATAGATGGCCCAGCCCAGTTCCAGGCTTTCCGCCGACAGCAACTCGGCAGCGATCACGGCTGCAGTTGTTCCAGGGCGATGCGCAGGGCCACCGGCGAATCCAACTGGCGGGTTTCCAACACGCGGCGCTGCTCCAGCCTGACCCAGAGCACCTTGCCCTCGTCCGAGGCATAGCGAGAAGCGATGGCCGCGTCGCGATCGAGCAGCACCGGATAACTGTAGTCACGCATGGCCGGCACCGCGAAAAGCCGGGAAATCAGCGCCGGCATGCGGCTGATGTCCGCCAGGAACAGCGCGTGGCGCGCCTCCAGGTAACCCTTTGGGCGTTCCGCCAGCGCCGCCTTGACCAGCTTCGAGCCGTCCATGTCCCGCGCCACCAGCAGGACCCGGGTGGAGTCGTCCAGCGAGTGCGCCTTTTCGAACTGGTCCTGCAACGTCCAGGGCTCCAGGGTGGAGCCCTTCTCCACGGCCAGCGCCAGGCCGGGCAGCAGCATGCCCAGCAGAACCCAATGCAATCGTTTCACGCGTGTCCCTCCCGAGTGGAAAATACCTGGATGTCCTTGCGCCGCTCCCAGCCCGACTGGGCTCGCCAGAATGCCTGTGCCTCCTCGGCGGCATCCAGGACGAAGACATGGGATTTGCCGATCCCCTCCCTCGCCAGACGCGCCAACACCTCGTCGAGCATCTGCCGCGCCAGCCCCAGCCCTCGATAACCGGGATCGACCACCAGGTGCTGGAGGTAACCACGGCGACCGTCATGCCCGGCCATCAGGCAGGCGATCACCTCCCCTTCGGTTTCGACCAGCAGGCTCAGCCCGGGGTTGCGTTGAAGGTAGGCGAGGAAGAAGGGATAGGCGTCCTCCGCACGGAGGCGGATACCTGGCGTTCGCGACCATAGCGCGAAGAGTGCCGGGTGATCGGCGGCGATGACGCTGCGAAGTTGCATCGGAACGGCTCCGGCCCAAGGGAAACGGCAGTGTACACCGAGCCTCGCCGCTGGCGCGCTCCGGGACGGATTGTCGCGGCCGGAGCGCCTGTGGGCTGGAAAGCGGGCCCGCCGGCAGACTAAGCTGAGCCCATGAACGAAGCGGATTATCTGCGCCTGCTCACCCGTCAGGCCGAACAAGCCAACGACTTCCTCTCCAACGCACGTAAATGGGACCGCGAGCGCTGGGTCTGCCAGCGCTTCCTCGAGGCCCTCAACGTGCCCTATCGCCAGGAGGATTTCGCCGCCCCCGGGGAACAGCCGCCGGACGTCCTGTTCAAGGGTGCCGGCTTCGAGGTGTTCTTCGTCCTCGATGAAGGTCGCCGGCTGAACGAGGAGTGGCGCGAGGAACTGACCCGTCGCCGCCAGGCCGTCAGCCTGCGCCAACTGATCCGCCGCGAAGAGCGGCCACAACGGATCGCCGCCGCCGAGCTGCAGGCACGGCTGGCGCCAACCCTGCGCAAGAAGGCGCACAACTATAGCGAGCGCGGCATCGACCACGGCGAACTGGACCTGCTGGCCTTCGTCAACCTGAAGCGCGCGGTGCCCGATTTCAATACGCCCTTCCCGCCGCCCACCGAATACCTGCGCCAAGGCTGGCGCTCGCTGTCGATGGTCGGTCCGACCTTTGCCCGGGTGCTCTTCGCTCACTCCGGCGCCCCCGAATTCCTGCGCGCCAACCTCGGCCGCAGCATCCTGTTCGACGCCGGGGTAGGCCTGTGAGCGAAGGGCGGGTGAAGTGGATCGGCGTGCGCTCCGGCAGCCGCGCGCCGATCCAGGAACTGGAGGCGGTGGAGGCACGGCGCGGCCTGGGACTGACAGGCGACCACCCGCACCCGCCGCGCCAGGTCACCCTGGTGCAGTGGGAACACATCGAGGCCCTCGGTACCCTGCTGGGCAGGCCGCTGTTGCCCAACGAGATGCGCCGCAACATCGCCGTCGCCGGCATCAACCTGCTCAGCCTGAAGGACCGTCGCTTCCGCCTCGGCGGCGCGCTGCTGGAAACCACTGGCTGGTACCAACCCTGCGGACGCCTGGAAAAGCACATCGACCACCGCACACTGAAGAGCGTGCGCGAACAGGGCGGCATCACCGCGCGGGTGATCGGCAGCGGAGTGATCCGCCTCGACGATCCGCTGGTGATCGAGCCCCCTGTCTGTCTAGAATGACCGACATCGAAAACGGAGGCCTGCCATGTCCAGCCGACTGAGCCCCGAAGACCAGCAGAAGGTCGAGCAGTACCTCGCCTCGCCGCTGCACCAGGTCGAGCGTGCGCCGTTCCGCCCGTGGTTCCTGATGTTCGTCCTGCTCGCCGTGGTCATCGGCCTGGGCCTGCTCAGCCGCCTCCTCAGCTACCTGGCCTGAGTCGTCCGGTCGAGCCACGCTCCCGACGACCGCCTCACGGAATTCCCACTATGAGATATCCACATGTCCCATCGCATCGTGATCGTCGGCGGCGGCGCCGGCGGGCTGGAGCTCGCCACCCGTCTCGGCCGCACCCTGGGTAAACGCGGCAAGGCCCAGGTCACCCTGGTCGACGCCAACCTCACCCACATCTGGAAACCCCTGCTGCACGAAGTCGCTGCCGGCTCGCTCAACTCCTCCGAGGACGAGCTGAACTACGTCGCCCAGGCGAAGTGGAACCACTTCGAATTCCAGCTCGGCCGCATGCAGGGCCTGGATCGCGCCGGCAAGCGGGTCCGCCTGGCCGCACTGGTGGACGAGAATGGCGTTGAACTGGTTCCCGAGCGCGACATCGCCTACGACACCCTGGTGATCGCCGTCGGCAGCACCACCAACGACTTCGGCACCGAGGGCGCTGCGGAACACTGCATTTTCCTCGATACCCGCGCCCAGGCCGAACGCTTCCACCGACAACTACTCGGCCAGTACCTGCGTGCGCATACCGGGCACGACGCGAACAACAACGCAGTGAGTATCGCCATCATCGGCGCCGGCGCCACCGGCGTCGAATTGGCTGCGGAACTGCACCACGCCGCGCAGATGCTGGCCGCCTACGGGCTCGACCGGATCCGCCCGGAAGACCTGCACATCAGCCTGGTCGAAGCCGGCCCGCGGGTGCTGCCGGCGCTGCCCGAGCGTATCAGCCAGCCGGTACACCAGACCCTGAGCAAGCTCGGCGTACGGGTGATGACCGGCTCCGCGGTGAGCAAGGTAGATGCGGACGGCCTCTGGACCGGCGACGGCGAATTCGTCCCGGCGACGCTCAAGGTGTGGGCGGCGGGCATCCGGGCTCCGGCCTTCCTCAAGGAACTCGACGGCCTGGAAAGCAACCGTATCAACCAACTGGTGGTCCGCCCGACCCTGCAGACCACCCGCGACGACGACATCTTCGCCTTCGGCGACTGCGCCGCCTGTCCCCAGCCGGCGCAACCGGGAGAGCAACCGCGCAACGTGCCGCCACGCGCCCAGGCCGCGCACCAGCAGGCCTCGCTGCTGGTGAAATCGCTGCGTGCCCGTCTCGAAGGCAAGCCGCTGGGCGAATATCACTACCGCGACTACGGTTCGCTGATCTCGCTGTCGCGCTTCAGCGCGGTCGGCAACCTGATGGGCAATCTGATGGGTAGCGTCATGCTCGAAGGCTGGCTGGCGCGGATGTTCTACGTATCGCTATACCGCATGCACCAGATGGCGTTGTACGGTCCGCTGCGCACTGCGATGCTGATGCTTAGCGGCCGCCTGCGCAGCACCGAGCCACGCCTCAAGCTGCACTGAGCCATTACGCCCCGTTTGCCGTCGGCGCGGGGCGTTCCTTCAACAGCGAAGCTGGCGCAACTGCGCCAGCCGACTGGCGGTACGCTGCATGTCCGCAGGCAGGTCGCTGCCCTCGACCAGGTCCGGCAGCGCCTTTTCGGCACTCAGGAAAAAACGCCGGTCATTGTCGTAAAGGACGTCGACGAGATTGATGAAGCGCTGCTGGGCGGCGACCGAACAGCGCGCCATCGGCGGTACGCCCTCCAGCACCCAGGTAGAGAAGCGTTCGCCGAGGGCAAGGTAGTCCATCACCGCGGTTGGCGCCTCGCAAAGGTCGGCGAAGGCGAACCACACCAGGTCGCCGCACACCGCGCGCGCCTGCAACGTCCTCGCGCCGCTTTGCAGGGTCACGCGTTGCGAGGGCTCGGGCGCGGACAAGCCCAGCTCGTCCAGGCAAGCGCATGAGGCTGGCCAGCAATACCCGCCGCTGGCATAACCGGAAGCGATCTCCTGCCGCGGCGAAATCGTCCGGTAGTCCCGGGCGCCGGCTACTTCCAGCACTTCCATGCGCGTCTCGATCAACCGGATCGCCGGCAGGAAGCGTTCGTGGTAGAGCGGATTGGGCAGCAGTTGCCGCGGCGCGTAGTTGGAGGTGCAGACCAGGGTGATCTTCCTGCGGAACAGCTCCCTGAACAGGCGTGTTATCAGCATCGCGTCGCCAATGTCGTGGACATGGAATTCGTCGAAGCAAAGCAGCCGGCAATCTCCTAGCAGTTCGTCGAGCGCACCGCCCAGGGCATCGGGCCGCCCCTGGCGGCGGAACATGCCGTCATGAAGCCGGCGAAAGAACGCATGGAAATGCGTCCGGCGCAGGCCCTGCAAATCGGCGCTGCGAAAGAAGCCATCCATCAGCCAGCTCTTACCGCGCCCGACCGGCCCCCACAGGTAGAGGCTGCGCGGCGCTTGCCGGAATAGCGACGGACCTCGACGCAAGCGCTCCGCCAATCGATCGAGATGAAGAATGGCATTGCCCTGGGCTGCGTCCAGCACATAGCCGCGCCGTTGCGCCTCTTGGTGGAAATAGCGGGCTACGGGCGTTGTGGGCTTGGTGCCGGTCATGGGTGAACGCCACGAAAAAGAACCGAAAGACACACTCCGTTGATGCTCAGCCTGAGAGGGCCCTTAAACCGAGAACGGCATTCTAGCGCTGCGTCCTGCCCATGCTCCAGCCGCCAGACCGAACGGCGGGCGATAGTCGGACAGGCCCTTTGATCATGACCGCCACGGTCGCGATACGGAATCGCGCTCAGCCGCTACTCCGCCCCACTGTTTCCGCCGCTTCCGCAGCCGAGCCCATTATCACCGGAGTTTTTTCCTACAGCAGTCCTCCCAGTCCCCTACGAAAACCAAGAAGTTCTACCGGCCAACGCCAGAAAACTACGATTGTCGCCGTTTCAGCCTCGCCCCAGGCTATCGCCCACTCGATTCTCCGCCTTGAAACCGATCGTTCTGCACATGCCTGCGGATATCGGCTTCTTTTCCCTGCAAGAACCGCGCTCCGGGCCGATTGACCATGCATCCAGCTTTTCCGCGTAACCAGGCTAGCCTTTCTTTCCCACCTCCCTCTCCAAAACCTTCCGGCAGTTCCACTTCGATCGTTCCATCCCTCAGGGCCGGACCGCTGCTCCGTACGGGCCTCATGGGAATGGCCATGTTGTCGTCCTGCCTTGCCAATGCCGCCCCGGATGCGGGGCAGGCGCTGCGTGACGTGGAAAGCCGACGCCTGAACCTGCCCGCGCCGGTGGAACTGGACGCCGAGCGCCCCAGCCCCGAGGACGGCGTATCACGGGCTGCCGAAGAGGGCGGCCCGACGGTGCTGGTCAAGCGCTTCCAACTCAGCGGCAACAGGCAGTTCGACGATCGACGCCTGCTGGCGCTCCTGCACGACCTGCCGGGCCAGGAACTCAATCTGAGCCAATTGCACGCCGCCGCCGCCCGCATCGGCGATTTCTATCAGGAAAAGGGATATGTGCTGGCGCGCGCCTACCTCCCGGCACAGGAAATCCAGGATGGAACGGTACGCATCGAAGTGCTCGAGGGACGCTACGGCAGGATCGAACTGCACAACACGTCCCGAACGCTGGACCGCGTTCTACTCCGCCCCTTGAGCGCACTCGAACGAGATACCGCGGTCCAGGGCTCGGAGCTGGAGCGTGCGCTTCTGCTCCTGAGCGACATTCCCGGCCTCCAGGCCAAAGGCACCCTGCTGCCGGGCCAGGCGCAGGGAACCACGGACTTGCGCGTCGAGGCCCGCCCCGGCCCGCTGGTCGGCGGCAGGCTGGAGGCAGACAACTATGGCGGCCGCTACATGGGGGAATATCGCCTGGGAACCACCCTCGACTTCAACAGCCCGCTGCGACTGGGCGACCAGGCGAGACTGAGCCTGCTGGGCAGCGACCGGCACCAACGCTACTACCGTGCAGCCTATCAACTGCCCCTTGGTTCCCGAGGCACGCGCATCGGACTGGCCCACGCCGAGACGACCTATCGACTGGTACGCGATTTCTCGCGCCTGGACGCCCATGGCCGGGCCATTACCGACAGTCTGTTCGTCAGCCAGCCCCTGCTGCGTAGCCGCAGCTTAAGCCTGTCCACCCAGTTGCAATATGAAAACAAACGACTTCGCGATGACCAGGAGCGTACCGGGAGGCATAGCCGCAAGGAGATCCGCCTGTGGACCGCCAGCATCAGCGGAAACGCCCAGGACCGCTTGTTCGGCGGTGGACAGAGCGGCTTCTCGCTGGCCTATGCCCACGGCCAACTCGCCATCGACTCCGGCGAAGAGCGGCTGCTGGACCGCTACACCATCGGTACCGCCGGCAGCTTCGACAAGATCATGCTCAACGCCGTACGCCTGCAGCACCTGGGCGACCGCCTGCAGTTGTTCGCCCAACTCAACGCCCAATGGAGCGGCGGCAACCTCGACAGCGCGGAACAGTTCGACATGGGCGGCCCCTACGGCGTTCGGGCGTTCCCCCTGGGCAGCTACAAGGGCTACGGCGACGAAGGCTGGCAAGCCAGTGCGGAGCTGCGCTACAGCCTGGCTCCGGGCTGGCAGCTGAGTTCGTTCGTCGACCAGGGCGCGGTGAAATTCCTCAAGCACCCCAACACCACGGAAGGCAATCGCAACCGCATGGCCGCCGTCGGCAGCGGCGCAACCTGGTACGGAACGGATCACCAGGTCAGCCTGACCGCCGCCTGGCCACTGAGCCAGGAAAACAACATCGAGCCCGAGCGCACTCCCCGGCTGTGGTTGCAAGCGACCCGCTACTTCTGAGCAAGCTCCCGCCCGCCATGCCGGCGGGCCCCACTGAAAGGAAAAGCCATGAACAAGAGCTATACGCTGGTCTGGAACCAGGCCACAGGCTGTTGGAACGTCGCAAGCGAAGGTACCCGTCGGCGCAGCAAGAGCGGACGCGGCAAGGCGCTCGTAGTCGCCGGAGCGTCACTGCTCGGCCTGTTCTGCCAGGCCCCCGCCTTCGCCCTGCCCAGCGGCGCCACGGTCGTTTCAGGCGATGCCGGATTCCAGACATCCACCGATGGCCGGCATATGGTCATCGACCAGCAGAGCCACAAGCTGATCACTAATTGGAACGAGTTCAGCGTCCGTGCCGATGAGCGGGTCAGCTTCCACCAGCCGGGCCAGGACGCCGTCGCCCTGAACCGGGTGATCGGCCGCAACGGCAGCGATATCCAGGGGCGGATAGATGCCAACGGCAAGGTCTTCCTGGTCAATCCCAACGGCGTGGTCTTCGGCAAGTCCGCCCAGGTCAACGTAGGCGGCCTGGTGGCTTCCACCCTGGACCTGGCCGACAGGGACTTCCTCGCCGGCAACTACCAGTTCTCCGGCGACTCCGGCGCAACCGTAAGCAATGCCGGCAGCCTGCAAGCCAGCGAAGGCGGCAGCATCGCCCTGCTGGGCGCCCGGGTCAGCAACGACGGCGTGATCCAGGCGCAACTCGGCGACGTGGCCCTGGGCGCAGGCCAGGGCATCAACCTCAATTTCGACGGCGACGGCCTGCTCAACCTGCAGGTGGACAAGGGCTCGGTCGACGCTCTCGCACACAACGGCGGCCTCATCCGCGCCGATGGCGGCCAGGTGCTGATGAGCGCCCGCAGCGCCGACAGCCTGCTCAAGACCGTCGTCAACAACCAGGGCACTCTCGAGGCCAGGACGCTACGCAGCGCGGAAGGACGCATCGTCCTCGACGGCGGCGAACAGGGTACCGTGCGGGTGGCCGGCAAGCAGGACGCCAGCGCCATCGGCGGAGGCAATGGCGGCCTGGTGCTGAACCAGGGCGCGAACGTCGAGATACAGCGAACCGCGCAGGTGGACACCCATGCCGACCAGGGCGCAACCGGCACCTGGAGGATTCTCTCGCACGAGGTCAGCGTAGCCGCTGTCGGCCAGGCAAACGCTGCCGGTGATGGTTCCGGCCAGGTCCATGTAGCGCAGGGCCCAGCCGGGGCCAATGCGTCCGATAGCAACGGCGTGACCATCGTTCAGCAGCAGCCGGCCGTCGACCTCGCCGCCGGCGCCAACGGTACCTCCGCAGTGCAGAGCCAGAGCGGCGCCAACATCGGCTCGGGCGCCAGTGGCATCAGCGTCGTGCAAAGCCAGAATGGCGCCAATATCGGCGCCGGCGCGAGTGGCATCAGCGTCGTGCAGAGCCAGAACAGCCCCAATATCGGCTCGGGCGTCAATGGCGTGACTGTCGTGCAGAGCCAGAACGGTGCCAATATCGGTTCTGGCGCAAGTGGCATCACCGTTGTGCAAAGCCAGAATGGCGCAAATATCGGTTCAGGCGCGAGTGGCATCAGCGTCGTGCAGAGCCAGAGCGGCCCCAGCATCGGCTCGGGCGTCAATGGCGTCACAATCGTGCAGAGCCAGAGCGGTGCCAACATCGGCCCCGGCGTCAGCGGAATCGATGTCGTCCAGACCCAGACTCTCACCAACCTGAGCCCAGGCGCCAATGGCTCCAGCATCGTCCAGGTCCAGACGCTACCCGATATCGCCGCCGACGCCGGCAATGTGCATGTCGTGCAGGTCCAGACCGGCGGTAACAAGGTCTTCGGCAACTCCGCCACCAACGTCAGGTCACGTACCGTTCAGGCCCGGAGTAGCGAGAATGTCGGTTCCGGCCTGGCGAATCCAAGCAGCGCGGGAAAAGGCCCGACGTTGCATGCCGATACCCTGGCCCGCAACCTTTCCACAAGCAACGTCGAAGTGGTCGCCACCCGGGGCAACGCGCATGTCGGCGCGCCGCTGTCCTGGGACAGCGGCAACGGCCTGACGCTAACCGCCGAGCGCGGGGACCTCAGGATCAATGGCGCGCTGACGGCCCAGGGAGAAAACGCCAGCCTTACTCTCAATGCCGGGCAGCGCCCTCTCCGTATCGACGACAGCCTCTCTCTCACCGGCCAGGGAGCCCGGGTCGAATTCAATTCGGACAAGGGTTATGCCCTGGCCGAAGGCGCCCGGATCACCCTGTCCGGCAAGAACGCAGGATTCCGCGCCAATGGGCGGGACTACAGCGTGATCCAGGACCTGCAGCAGTTGCGCGGCATCGATAGGGACCTGGGCGGCAGCTATGTCCTCGGCAATCGAATCGCAGGCGGCCATTCCAGCTTCCTGTCGATAGGCAACGCCAGCGCCTTCGGCGGTACCTTCGACGGCCTGGGCAACACCATCGATAATCTCGCCGTCTACGGCACCGGCGCCTACTCCGGCCTGTTCAGCGTCAACCGGGGCACCCTCCGCAACCTGAACCTGGAACGCATTTCCGCCGATGGAGCACAGGCCACCCACTACAACGTCCAGGTCGGTAGCCTGGCCGCCGTCAACCTCGGTCGCATCGACAATGTGAACGCCAGCGACATCCGTATCGCCGCGGCCTCGCAGCTGAACAGCCTCGGCGGGCTGGTCGCGCTGAACCTGGGCAGCATCGACAACGCCAGCGCCAGCGGCACGCTGGTCGGCAACCGCCACACCTATGCTCTGGGCGGACTCGCAGCCGAAAACATCAGCACAGCCAGGGGCGTGGCCAGCATCTCCAACAGCCGGGCCGATTTTGCCATCTCCGGCCAGTTGAAGGACCATGCCAGCCACTACGGCGCGGGGGGCCTGGTAGGCAGGAACCGCGGCGGCCTCATCCGCAGCAGCGGCAGTCAGGGAACGCTGTCGCTGAGCGGTCACGGGATGAACCTGGGAGGACTGGTCGGATACAGCTCCGCCGGCGGACTGGCGGACGTATCCGCCTCCGTCGACGTCTCAGGCAACGGACAGCACGGCCTGTACGGAGGGCTCATCGGCCTCAACGTAAACAGTGGTATCGCCCACGCCACGGCCAGCGGCAAGGTCCGGGGCACAGACGCGGAAGCACTGGGCGGGCTGATCGGCCGGAACCTGAACGCGGCCATCAACAACGCCAGCGCCCATGGCGATGTCAGCCTGCAAGCCGGTCGCTACCTGGGAGGCCTGATCGGCCACAACCAGGCAGGCAACCTGGCCAACGTCAGTGCCAGCGGCAACCTGAGTGGTGGGTCGCTGCTCCAGGCCGGCGGCCTGATCGGTCTCAACGCCAATGCCTCGCTGGTCAATGCCTCCGCCAAGGGCAATGTCGCTACCCGCGGAGCAGAAGCGGTTGGCGGTCTGCTCGGAGAAAACCTGTACGGCTCCGTCATCAACGGTTCCGCCAGTGGCGAAGTCACCGACGGCAGCGGCAAAACCCTGGGTGGCCTGATAGGGTCCAACCTCGGCGGCAATCATTCCAACCTGAAGGCCTCCGGGTGGGTAAACGCAGGGGCGAACAGTGACGTGGGAGGGCTGATCGGCCACAACCGGGGCGGCAACCACAGCACCCTGGCGGCATCCGGCAATGTCACTGGGGGCAAGGGCAGTCGCGTCGGCGGACTCGTCGGCTATAACGATGCCGCCTCGCTGACGAACGTCTCGGCTTCGGGCAACGTCAGCGCCAGTGGTTCCAGGGCCATCGGCGGGTTGATCGGCAGTGACCTGCGAGGTTCGCTGATGCTCGCCAGCAGTCATGGAATCGTGAACGACAAGACCGGCCACAACCTGGGAGGGTTGGTCGGCCGCGGTGAAAACACCTCGATCCGCTCCGCCAAGGCCAGCGGTGCGGTGAGCGGAGGCGCCGGGATCAGGGCCGGCGGACTGGTCGGCTCCCTGGAGGGCTGGCAGGCTCTCATCCTGGGGGCCTCGGCCGGCGGCGATGTGACGGCGGGCTACGACAGCTATATTGGCGGGCTGGTGGGCTTCAGCACCGCCACCATCAGCGGCGCTTCCGCTTCCGGCAAGGTCGGAGGCTCGGGTCTGCTGGGCGGCCTGGTCGCCTGGAACCAGGGGAATGTCATGGGTTCTTCGGCCAGCGGCAGGCTGGAGCCACAAATCCCCAACCAGATCCATGGCGGACTGATCGGCATCAATTTTGGCTGGCAGTCCTGGAACTCGGTATACGGGGCTGCGGCGACCGTTCCAATGATAGGTCGCCACTACAACCTGTGAATCGATTCTCCCGGTACCCGTACCGGGAGGCTTCCTGTTCGATGGAGCGGCCGGGCCTCAGGGCCCGCCGCCTCCAGACGCTCGATGAATGCCATGCGGGAAGGCCAGGCGTCGGAGAAACAGGGCTGGAAGAGCGGCCCCTCCTCCTTCCCACAGGCCAGCATTCGGAAAATAAGGGTACAGAAACGAAAAAGCCCACCTTCGCAGGTGGGCTTTTTCGTCTTGAATATGGTGGGTCGTGTAGGATTCGAACCTACGACCAATTGGTTAAAAGCCAACTGCTCTACCGACTGAGCTAACGACCCAAGTATGAGGTGGTCGGGGTAGAGAGATTCGAACTCCCGACATCCTGCTCCCAAAGCAGGCGCGCTACCGGACTGCGCTATACCCCGATTGGAAGTTGGCTCCGCGACCTGGACTCGAACCAGGGACCCAATGATTAACAGTCATTTGCTCTACCGACTGAGCTATCGCGGAACGTCTTTCTTCCAACCCTGGACGCTTCCGGTGTTGCTGGATTCGCGTCTCAGAGGCGCGCCATTTTACGGATGCACGCGGGCATGTCAACCCTCTGATCCAAAAAGTTTTTCTTCTTTTTCCACGAGCGGCAAAACGGCCCTTCCACTGCATGCGGCAGCGCTCTCACTCCCACCGGACGCCCATGAAAAAGCCCCGCCGAAGCGGGGCTTTCCCTGTCCGTCCACGAAGAGGTCAGGCGAAGACGATCTCGTCTCCTTCCAACTTCGCCGAGATACTGGCACCCGGCGCGAATTTGCCGGCCAGGATCAGTTGCGCCAGCGGGTTCTCGATCCAGCGCTGGATGGCCCGCTTCAGCGGGCGTGCGCCATAGACCGGATCGAAGCCGACGGCGATCAGCTTGTCCAGCGCCTCCTGGCTCAGTTCCAGGCTCAGCTCGCGCTCGGCCAGGCGCTTGCGCAGGCGACCGAGCTGGATCTCGGCGATGCCGGCGATCTGCTCGCGAGCCAGCGGCTCGAATACCACCACTTCGTCGATCCGGTTGATGAATTCCGGACGGAAGTGTGCATTGACCGCGTCCATCACTGCGGCACGTTGCGCCTCGCGGTCGCCGGCCAGCTCCTGGATCTGTGCCGAACCGAGGTTGGAGGTCATCACCACCACGGTGTTGCGGAAGTCCACCGTACGCCCGTGACTGTCGGTCAGGCGTCCGTCCTCGAGCACCTGGAGGAGAATGTTGAATACATCCGGATGGGCCTTCTCCACCTCGTCCAGCAGCACCACCGAGTAGGGCTTGCGGCGGATCGCCTCGGTCAGGTAGCCGCCTTCCTCAAAGCCGACGTAGCCCGGAGGCGCGCCGATCAGGCGGGCCACCGAGTGTTTCTCCATGAACTCGGACATATCGATCCGCACCAGCGCCTCCTCGGTATCGAAGAGGAACTCGGCCAGCGCCTTGCACAACTCGGTCTTGCCCACCCCGGTCGGGCCGAGGAAGAGGAACGAGCCGCTCGGCCGGTTCGGATCGGCGAGGCCGGCGCGCGAACGGCGCACGGCGTTGGACACGGCGACTACCGCCTCGTCCTGGCCGATCACTCGCCGATGCAGCTCCTGCTCCATGCGCAGCAGCTTCTCGCGCTCGCCCTCGAGCATCTTCGACACCGGGATACCGGTCCACTTGGAAACCACTTCGGCGATTTCCTCGTCGGTCACCTTGTTGCGCAGCAACTGGTTCTCGGTCTTGCCGTGCTGGTCGACCATCTGCAGGCTGCGTTCCAGGTCCGGGATGGTCTGGTACTGGATGCGCGCCATGCTCTCGAGGTCGCCCTTGCGCCGCGCCGCCTCCATCTCCTGCTTGGCCTGCTCGATCTTCTGCTGGATCTGCGCCGAGCCCTGCACCTCGGCCTTCTCGGACTTCCAGATCTCCTCGAGGTCGGCGTATTCGCGCTCGAGCTTGACGATATCCTCCTCCAGCTTGGCCAGGCGCTTCCTGGTGGCTTCGTCGTCTTCCTTCTTCAGCGCCTCACGCTCGATCTTCAGCTGGATCAGGCGACGGTCGAGACGATCCAGTTCCTCCGGCTTGGAGTCGATCTCCATGCGGATGCGGCTGGCGGCCTCGTCGATCAGGTCGATGGCCTTGTCCGGCAGTTGCCGATCGGTGATGTAGCGGTGCGACAGCTTGGCCGCGGCGATGATCGCGCCGTCGGTGATGCTCACCCCGTGGTGCACTTCATAGCGTTCCTTGAGGCCACGGAGGATGGCGATGGTGTCTTCCTCGCTCGGTTCGTCCACCAGCACCTTCTGGAAGCGGCGCTCCAGCGCGGCATCCTTCTCGATGTACTGGCGATACTCGTCGAGGGTAGTAGCACCGACGCAGTGCAGCTCGCCGCGCGCCAGAGCCGGCTTGAGCATGTTGCCGGCGTCCATGGCGCCTTCCGCCTTGCCGGCGCCGACCATGGTGTGCAGTTCGTCGATGAACAGGATGACCCGGCCTTCCTGCTTGCCCAGTTCGTTGAGGACCGCCTTCAGGCGTTCCTCGAACTCGCCGCGGAACTTGGCACCGGCGATCAGCGCCCCCATGTCCAGGGCCAGCAGGCGCTTGTCCTTGAGGCCGTCCGGCACTTCGCCGTTGATGATGCGCTGGGCCAGGCCCTCGACGATGGCGGTCTTGCCGACGCCGGGTTCGCCGATCAGCACCGGGTTGTTCTTGGTCCGCCGCTGCAGGACCTGGATGGTCCGGCGGATCTCGTCGTCGCGACCGATCACCGGGTCGAGCTTGCCTTCCTCGGCGCGCTTGGTCATGTCGACGGTGTACTTGTCCAGCGCCTGGCGCGACTCCTCGACGTTCGGGTCGTTCACCGCTTCGCCGCCACGCAGGTTGGCCACGGCATTCTCCAGCGCCTTGCGCGACACGCCCTGGCCGAGCAGCAGCTTGCCGAGCCTGGTGTTCTCGTCCATCGCGGCCAGCAATACCAGCTCGCTGGAGATGAACTGGTCGCCCTTCTGCTGGGCCAGGCGGTCAGCCTGGTTGAGCAGGCGTGCGAGATCCTGGGACAGGTTCACGTCGCCGGTCGGGCTCTGGATCTTCGGCAGCGCGTCGAGTTCTTTGTTGAGGCCGCTGCGCAGGGCGGCGATATCGAAGCCGACCTGCATCAGCAGGGGCTTGATCGAACCGCCTTGCTGCTCGAGCAGGGCGGAAAGCAGGTGCACCGGCTCGATGGCCGGATGGTCATGGCCAACGGCCAGGGACTGGGCGTCGGAGAGCGCCAGTTGCAGCTTGCTGGTCAAACGGTCTATTCGCATGGGTCGTCCTTCCTTCTATAGAGCGGGCCGGAACGATGGGTGTCCCTGATGAAGAAAAGCCCGCCGAGATGACTCAGTAGATAAGGGCGATTTTCCGCGGTTCAAGCGACCGGACCGTGACATCGGTCAGTTGCCGCCGGATAACCTGCGCGGGCCTAGTCCTGGAGCCAGACCAGGCTGGCAAAACGGCCGGTACGCGACGAGCGGCGGTAGGAATAGAAGCGCGCGGTATCGCTGAAGGTGCAGAAGCCACCGCCATGCACGGCGGTGACGCCATGGGCGCCCAGGCGGATCCGCGCGAGTCGGTAGATGTCGGCCATGAAGCGGCCCGGATTGGCGCTAGGTACGAAAGCCGAGCGCGCCTCGGCGTGCGCAGCGACGAATGCATCGCGGACCTCGCCGCCGACCTCGAAGGCCTGCGGGCCGATCGCCGGCCCCAGCCAGACCAGCAGTTCGTCGCCGGGCACGCCCAGGCTGTCCACCGTCGCCTCCAGCACGCCCGCCGCCAGCCCGCGCCAGCCGGCATGGGCCGCCGCCACGCGGGTGCCCGAGCGGTCGCAGAACAACGCCGGCAGGCAGTCGGCGGTCATGATCGTACAGGCGACGCCCGGCATCGCGCTCCAGCTGGCGTCGGCCCTGAGCACCCGGCTCGGGTCGGCCTCCACCACCGTCACTCCGTGCACCTGGTCCAACCAGCTCGGCCGGCATTCCAGACGCTCGGTCAGGCGTCGGCGGTTTTCTTCCACGGCGCGCGGATCGTCGTCGACGTGGGCGCCAAGGTTCAGACTGTCGAAGGGTGCCTGGCTGACCCCGCCACTGCGCGTGGTCACGCAGGCCCGCACACGGGCCGGCGCCGGCCAGTCGGGGGTCAGCCAGGCGTTCATCCGACGAACGCCTCGCGATCCTGGCGCAACAGGCTGAGCAGCCAGAGGAAGTCTTCCGGCAGCGGCGACTCCCACTTCATGCGCACGCCGGTGGCCGGGTGATCCAGTTCGAGGAAGCGCGCGTGCAGCGCCTGCCGGGGGAACTCGCGAAGAGTCTGGACCAGGGTCTGGCTGGCCACCGGGGGAATCCTGAAGCGCCCACCGTAGACCGGATCGCCGACCAGGGGATAGCCGATATGGCTCATGTGCACGCGGATCTGGTGGGTACGCCCGGTCTCCAGCTTGACCCGGGTATGGGTGTGCGCACGGAAGCGTTCCAGCACGCGGTAATGGCTGACCGCCACCTTGCCGGCGTCGACCACCGCCATCTTCTGCCGCTGCACGCCATGCCGTCCGATCGGCGCATCGATGGTGCCGCCGGAGGTGATCACGCCGATCACGATCGCCTCGTAGATGCGGCTGACCGACCGTGCCTGCAGTTGCGCCACCAGCTTGGTGTGGGCCTCCAGCGTCTTGGCCACCACCATCAGGCCGGTCGTGTCCTTGTCCAGGCGGTGGACGATCCCGGCGCGCGGCACATTGGCGATGTCCGGGACATGGTAGAGCAAGGCATTCAGCAGGGTGCCGTCCTGATGGCCGGCAGCCGGATGGACCACCAGGCCGGCGGGCTTGTCGATCACCAGGATGTGCTCGTCCTCGTAGACGATTTCCAGCTCGATGTCCTGTGCGAGCCACTCGCCCTGGGCTTCCTGCTCGGCCTCCAGGACCAGTTGCGCGCCGCTGTGGACGATGTCGCGCGGGCGCAGCACGGCGCCGTCGACGGTCAGGCGTCCGTCCTTGATCCAGCCGGCCAGACGGGAGCGGGAGTGTTCGGGAAAAAGCTGGGCGGCGATCTGGTCGAGACGCTGGCCACCCAGCTCGAACGGCACCTCGGCCGCGCGTTGAATCATATCGGACATGAGTAGGAGACGATGCTCAGCGCGGCTTTTGGAATCGGCTACGCGCTGTGGTTAAATACGGGGTCTTTGTCCCAGGGGGTGCCTGGGGCGCCAATCATAACAGACGGTTGAGGCCAAGCCGACCGTCCCAGGGACGCAAGCCGCCATGCAAGTGAAACACCTGCTGCTGATCGCCATCCTCGCCCTCACCGCAGCCTGCTCCTCGAACAAGGAGACTGTCGACGAGAACCTGAGCGAGAGCCAGCTGTACCAGCAGGCGCAGGACGACCTCAACAACAAGAGCTACAACAGCGCCGTCACCAAGCTGAAAGCCCTCGAATCGCGCTATCCCTTTGGCCGCTACGCCGAGCAGGCCCAGCTCGAGCTGATCTACGCCAACTACAAGAACATGGAGCCCGAAGCCGCCCGCGCCGCCGCCGAACGCTTCATCCGCCTGCATCCGCAGCACCCCAACGTCGACTACGCCTACTACCTCAAGGGCCTGTCCTCCTTCGACCAGGACCGCGGCCTGCTGGCGCGCTTCCTGCCGCTGGACATGACCAAGCGCGACCCGGGCGCCGCCCGCGACTCCTTCAACGAGTTCGCCCAGCTCACCAGCCGCTTCCCCAACAGCCGCTACGCCCCGGACGCCAAGGCGCGCATGGTGTACCTGCGCAACCTGCTGGCGGCCTACGAAGTGCACGTCGGCCACTACTACCTGAAGCGCCAGGCCTATGTCGCCGCCGCCAACCGCGGTCGCTACGTGGTGGAGAACTTCCAGGAAACCCCGGCCGTCGGCGATGGCCTGGCGATCATGGTCGAAGCCTACCGTCGCCTGGGTCTCGACGACCTGGCCAGCACCAGCCTGGAAACCCTCAAGCTCAACTATCCGGATAACGCCAGCCTCAAGGATGGCGAGTTCGTCGCCCGCGAAAGCGAGGCCGACACCCGCTCCTGGCTGGCCAAGGCCACCCTGGGCCTGATCGAAGGCGGCGAGCCGCCGCCGCACATGGAAACCCAGGCCGCCAAGGACGTGATCAAGCAGTACGAGGATGCCGAGCGGGAGATCCCCGCCGAACTGAAGCCGGAAAACCAGGATCACAGCGCCGACGACGAGAAGCCGGAGAGCGATGACGACGAAGACTCCGGCCGCTCCTGGTGGAGCTACATGACCTTCGGTCTCTTCGACTGATCGCACGAAACACCGAAGGGAGGCGCAGGCCTCCCTTCTTTTTGCCCGCCGCCATGCCTCTCCCAGCGCCAAACGCCGCACAGCCTGGACCTTCCCGGCTGGGATCGAGCCGGCGGCTTGGCTAAACTGCAGCTTTCTCCAGCCTCCGAGATCACCATGGGCCTTTTCCGCCTCCTGTTCTGGATCGCCCTGATCGCCATCGCGTTCTGGCTCTGGCGTCGCTTTACCCGTCCCACTCCGCGCCAGCAGCAACGTCCGCAGGACGAGCCGAGCGCATCGCCGATGGTCCGCTGCGCCCATTGCGGCGTCCACGTGCCGCAGGCCAACGCCCTCGCCCACGAACAACGCTGGTATTGCAGCCAGGCGCACCTGCGCCAGGACCAGGGCG
Organism: Pseudomonas sp. 22490; assembly: GCF_052044465.1. Lineage (NCBI taxonomy): Bacteria > Pseudomonadati > Pseudomonadota > Gammaproteobacteria > Pseudomonadales > Pseudomonadaceae > Pseudomonas > Pseudomonas sp. 22490. Next base: position 256,171 of record NZ_JBQENS010000005.1, read on the forward strand.
ACCGTGCGCGCTGAACGGCTACGGCTGAGCGAGGAGCAGGGGCAACGCATCCTCCGTCTGTACCACCTGTACCGCCTGACCATCGGCCTGGTACTGGTCCTGCTGATCTCCAGCGAACTGGAAGATCAGGTCCTCAAGCTCGTCCACCCTGAACTGTTCCATGTCGGCAGTTGGTGCTACCTGGTCTTCAACATCCTGGTCGCGCTGTTCCTGCCGCCGTCGCGGCAATTGCTGCCGATCTTCATCCTCGCGCTCACCGACGTGCTGATGCTTTGCGGCCTGTTCTACGCAGGTGGCGGCGTGCCCAGCGGCATCGGCAGCCTGCTGGTGGTGGCGGTGGCCATTGCCAACATCCTGCTGCGCGGGCGCATCGGCCTGGTCATCGCGGCGGCGGCCAGCCTCGGCCTGCTCTACCTGACCTTCTTCCTCAGCCTGAGCAGTCCGGACGCCACCAACCACTACGTCCAGGCCGGCGGCCTCGGCACCCTGTGCTTCGCCGCCGCGCTGGTGATCCAGGCTCTGGTGCGGCGCCAGGAGCAGACCGAAACGCTGGCCGAAGAACGCGCCGAGACGGTCGCCAACCTGGAGGAACTCAACGCATTGATCCTGCAGCGCATGCGCACCGGCATCCTCGTGGTCGATAGCCGTCAGGCCATCCTCCTCGCCAACCAGGCCGCCCTCGGCCTGCTCAGGCAGGACGACGTGCAGGGCGCCAGCCTGGGCCGCCACAGCCCGATGCTGATGCACTGCATGAAGCAATGGCGCCTGAATCCCAGCCTCCGTCCGCCGACGCTCAAGGTGGTGCCGGATGGCCCGACGGTGCAACCCAGCTTTATCAGCCTCAACCGCGAAGACGACCAGCACGTGCTGATCTTCCTCGAAGACATTTCGCAGATCGCCCAGCAGGCGCAGCAGATGAAGCTGGCCGGTCTCGGCCGCCTGACCGCCGGCATCGCCCATGAGATCCGCAACCCGCTGGGCGCGATCAGCCACGCCGCCCAACTGCTGCAGGAGTCAGAGGAACTGGATGCCCCGGACCGACGCCTGACGCAGATCATCCAGGACCAGTCGAAGCGGATGAACCTGGTCATCGAGAACGTCCTGCAGCTCTCCCGTCGCCGCCAGGCCGAACCGCAGCAGCTCGACCTGAAGGAGTGGCTTCAGCGGTTCGTCGACGAATACCCCGGCAGGCTGCGCAACGACAGCCAACTGCACCTGCAGCTCGGTGCCGGCGACATCCAGACCCGCATGGACCCACATCAGTTGAACCAGGTGCTGAGCAACCTGGTGCAGAACGGTCTTCGCTACAGCGCCCAGGCGCACGGGCGCGGCCAGGTCTGGCTGAGCCTCGCGCGCGACCCGGAGAGCGACCTGCCGGTGCTGGAAATCATCGACGACGGTCCCGGCGTACCGGCGGACAAACTGAACAACCTGTTCGAACCCTTCTTTACTACAGAAAGCAAAGGCACCGGCCTGGGCCTCTATCTCTCCCGCGAGCTCTGCGAGAGCAACCAGGCACGGATCGACTACCGCAATCGCGAGGAAGGCGGCGGCTGCTTCCGCATCACCTTCGCCCACCCGCGCAAACTCAGCTGACGGAAGCCGCACGCATGAGCCGACAAAAAGCCCTGATCGTCGACGATGAACCGGATATCCGCGAACTGCTGGAAATCACTCTCGGCCGCATGAAGCTGGACACCCGCAGCGCCCGCAACGTCAAGGAAGCCCGCGAGTTGCTGGCCCGCGAGCCGTTCGACCTGTGCCTCACCGACATGCGCCTGCCGGACGGCAGCGGCCTCGATCTGGTCCAGTACATCCAGCAGCGCCATCCACAAACCCCGGTGGCCATGATCACCGCGTACGGCAGCCTGGACACCGCGATCCAGGCGCTCAAGGCCGGTGCCTTCGACTTCCTCACCAAACCGGTCGACCTCGGTCGCTTGCGGGAGCTGGTGGCAACCGCCCTGCGCTTGCGCAACCCGGAAGCCGAGGAAGCGCCGGTGGACAACCGCCTGCTCGGCGAGTCGCCGCCGATGCGCGCCCTGCGCAACCAGATCGGCAAGCTGGCGCGCAGCCAGGCGCCGGTCTACATCAGTGGCGAGTCCGGTAGCGGCAAGGAGCTGGTGGCGCGCCTGATCCACGAGCAGGGGCCACGTATCGAGCGGCCGTTCGTGCCGGTGAACTGCGGCGCGATTCCCTCCGAACTGATGGAAAGCGAGTTCTTCGGCCACAAGAAAGGCAGCTTCACTGGCGCTATCGAAGACAAGCAGGGCCTGTTCCAGGCCGCCAGCGGCGGCACCCTGTTCCTCGACGAAGTCGCCGACCTGCCGATGGCCATGCAGGTCAAACTGCTCCGGGCGATCCAGGAAAAGGCCGTGCGCGCGGTCGGCGGCCAGCAGGAGGTCGCCGTCGACGTGCGCATCCTCTGCGCCACCCACAAGGACCTCGCCGCCGAAGTCGGCGCCGGGCGCTTCCGCCAGGACCTCTACTACCGCCTCAACGTCATCGAGCTGCGCGTACCGCCGCTGCGCGAACGCCGCGAGGACATCCCGCTGCTCGCCGAACGCATCCTCAAGCGCCTGGCCGGCGACACCGGCCTGCCGGCCGCCAGGCTGACCGGCGACGCACAGGAGAAGCTGAAGAACTACCGCTTCCCGGGCAACGTCCGCGAGCTGGAAAACATGCTGGAGCGCGCCTACACCCTGTGCGAAGACGACCAGATCCAGCCTCACGACCTGCGCCTGGCCGATGCGCCGGGTGCCAGCCAGGAAGGCGCCGCGAGCCTGAGCGAAATAGACAACCTCGAGGACTACCTGGAAGACATCGAGCGCAAGCTGATCATGCAGGCGCTCGAGGAGACCCGCTGGAACCGCACCGCCGCGGCTCAGCGTCTGGGCCTGACGTTCCGCTCGATGCGCTACCGCCTGAAAAAGCTGGGCATCGACTGAAAGTGAAAAGGCCTGTCCGAAGACAGGCCTTTTGGTTTTCGCTCCTCAGAGGCGACCAGCCGGGGCGTAGGGGACCGGGTCGATGATCGGTTCCCGCCCGCTCATGAGATCCGCCAGCAGACGGCACGACGCCGGCGCCAGGACCAGCCCGTTGCGGTAGTGCCCGGTATTCAGCCAGAGCCCGTCGAAGCCAGGCACCGGACCGATATAGGGGATACCTTCGGGAGAGCCCGGGCGCAACCCTGCCCAGTGGGCCACCGGCTGCATGTCCGCCAGTTCCGGCAACAGTTCTGCCGCAGACGCCCTGAGGCTTTCCAGCGCCTCGTCGGTCGGCGTCTTGTCGAAGCCCGAATGTTCCAAGGTGCTGCCGATCAGGATGTGGCCGTCGCGCCGCGGAATCGCGTAGCGCCCCTTGGCCAGCACCATGCGCGGCAGGAAATCCGCCGCGCACTTGTAGAGGATCATCTGCCCTTTCACCGGTACCACGGGCAGTTCCAGGCCAAGCGGCTTCAACAACTCGCCGCTCCAGGCGCCTGCCGCCAGCAGCACCTTGTCGCCACGGATCTCGCCACGCGAGGTCGCCACGCCGACCACTCGATCGCCGTCGCGCAACCAGCCGCGCACCTCCGTCTGCTCATGCAGTTCGATATTGGCGAATTGTTGCAGGGATGCCCGCAATGAGCGCGCCAGGCGAGGATTGCGCACATTGGCCACGCCCGACATGTAGACCGCCCGCTGGAAGCCGGCGCCCAGCCCGGGCACCGCCGCGTAGGCCTCCTCGATCGGCACTTCCTTCAACGGCCGGGTGTGCTTGCGTGCCCACTGCAGTGCCTCGGTCTGGTCGTCCAGGTCCAGCCAGTACAGGCCAACGGTATGGACCTCGGGATCGAGCCCGGTCTCGTCGAGCAAACGCTGCCCCAGGGCCGGGTAGAAGTCCTGCGACCAGTGCGCCAGGGCGGTCACCGCCGGGCTGTAGCGCCACGGATAGAGCGGCGAGACGATCCCGCCTCCCGCCCAGGATGCCTCACGCCCACTCTCGCCCCGCTCCACCAGGGTCACCCGCAGTCCGGCGAGCGCCAGCTCCCGGGCGGTCAACAGGCCGATGACGCCAGCGCCCACTACCACAACTCTTTCCGACACCAGGGCCTCCACGATCACACAGGGGTTGCAGAAAAGTCGGTCATACGCCTCATCCCGCAGCTGATTGAGGCAACGGGGAAAATCCGGCGAGATACGACCGTCGCGGAATGATACGAGCAAAAGGACCGCCTGCCATGGTCGAAAGGTCGCAGAGAGCGTTGACGCTCACCGAGCTGCTGTTTGCGCTGGTTCTGCTGGGAATACTGGGAAGCCTGGCGCTGCCCGGGATGGCAGCCTGGCTGGACGGCAATCGCGAGCGAAGTGTGTTGCACGAGCTGAGCGCGAGCATCCAGCTGGGCAGAACCCATGCCGTCGCCTACCAGCGCCCGGTGACGCTCTGTCCGTCGACCGATGGCCGTCACTGCGGCAGCGACTGGGGAGAGGGCTGGCTGCTTGCGGAAGACGGTGGGGAACGGCTTCTCGTGGGACGCGCGCTTGCAAAGAAGGAAAGGCTCCGCTGGAACCGTTCGAACCGCCTCAGGTTCCTCCCCAGCGGCCAGCTCAACATTCACAACGGGCGGTTTCTGCTCTGCGGAAGGCATACCGTTGCCTGGCAACTGATCCTCAACCGGCAGGGCCGGCTCCGTACCGCGAGCGCCAGGGAGAACCGGGAGAAACGTGAGCTATGCAGCACTTCCGGATGATCATGGACCAGTTGTCCTGCCCCACGGGCCGACCGTCAACGACCGCAAGACGCTCCCAGGCCCGTTTGGCATGCTTTCCAGGCGTAGACCCCCTGGAGCAACCGCATGTCATATCGTTCCAACTCGACCGGCTTCACCCTGATCGAGTTGCTGATCATCGTCGTCCTGCTGGCCATCATGGCGAGCTTCGCCATTCCGAACTTCAAGCAGCTGACAGAACGCAACGAACTGCAGAGCGCCGCCGAGGAACTCAATGCGATGCTGCAGTACGCTCGCAGCGAAGCCGTGTCCCAGAGGCGCGCGATCAGCATCCAGGCGCTGAAAGACAAGGACTGGGGCAAGGGCCTGAGCATAGGTGTCCTGGCCTCCGGCTCGATCGCCGCGCCCCTGCGCAAACACGACGGCTTCCGTGCCGCCACGCTGACAGCGAAGGAAAAGAGCGCCGTGGAACATCTGACCTTCACGGCCAACGGTACCCTCGTACCGCCAACGGAACGAACCTTCGCCATCTGCCAGAACGGCAAGACCGACGGGGGCCGCGTGCTGAGCATCAGCCAGGCCGGCCGGATCCAACTCGAACCTTCCTCCAAGGCGCCCCAGTCATGCTATTGAAATCGCGACACAGGTCGCTGCACCAATCCGGCTTCAGCATGATCGAAGTGCTGGTCGCCCTGCTGCTGATCAGCATCGGCGTGCTGGGCATGATCGCCATGCAGGGCAAGACCATCCAGTACACCGCCGACTCGGTCGAGCGCAACAAGGCAGCCATGCTCGGCAGCAACCTGCTGGAAAGCATGCGGGCGAGCCCGAAGGCGCTGTACGACGTCAAGGACCAGATGGCCACGCAATCCGACTTCTTCAAGGCCAAGGGGTCGGCGTTCCCCACCGCGCCGTCCTCCTGCACGCCATTGCCCGACGCGATCAAGGACCGCCTGGGATGCTGGGCGGAACAGGTGAAGAACGAACTGCCAGGCGCTGGCGACCTGCTGAAGAGCGACTACTACATCTGCCGCAGCTCAAAGCCGGGCGACTGCGACGGCAAGGGCTCCATGCTGGAAATCCGCCTTGCCTGGCGCGGCAAGCAAGGCGCCTGCGTCAACGCCGCCGACAGCAGCGCCGACACCTCCCTCTGCTACTACACCCTCAGGGTCGAGCCATGAGCATGAACAACCGCTCCCGACGGCAATCGGGCCTGTCCATGATCGAACTACTGGTGGCCCTCGCCATCAGCAGCTTCCTGATTCTCGGGATTACCCAGATCTACCTGGACAACAAGCGCAACTACCTGTTCCAGCAAGGCCAGGCAGGCAACCAGGAAAACGGACGCTTCGCCATGATGTTCCTGGACCAGCAACTGGCCAAGGTGGGTTTCCGTAGGCGTGCGGACGACCCCAACGAGTTTGCCTTCCCGGCGCAGCAGAAAACCGCCTATTGCGAGGCATTCAAAGCCGGCTCGACCCTGGTGCCCGCCGTGGTCAAGGCCGGCCAGAGCGGATTCTGCTACCGCTATCAACCGGCGCCAGGCGAAGCCTACGACTGCGAAGGCAACTCGATCACCACCCCTAGCGATCCCTTCGCTACCGCCCAGGCCATCACCGCACGCGTTCTGTTCGTTCCCGCGACCGCCGATGTCCCCGGCAGCCTCGCCTGCTCCGCGCAGACAATCAAGGAAAAAGGCCAGGAGATCGTCAGCGGCCTGGTCGACTTCAAGCTCGAGTACGGCGTCGGCCCGACCATGGCCGGCAAACGCGAGGTGGAAAGCTTCGTCGAACAGGCCAACATCGCCGACCGTCCGGTGCGTGCCCTGCGCTACTCCGCGCTGATGGCCAGCGACAAGAACCTGCGCCAGGGCGACAGCAAGACCCTGGACGATTGGATCACGCTCTACCCCTCGTCCAAGACCAGCCTGCAAGGCAACGACAAGGACCGCCTCTACCAGATCGCCAAGGGCAGCCAGACACTCAGGAATCTCGTGCCATGAACAACTTCCCTGCACAACAGCGCGGCGCCACGCTGGTCATCGCCCTGGCGATCCTGGTGATCGTCACCCTGCTGGCGGTCTCGAGCATGCGCGAAGTGGTACTGGAAAGCCGCATCACCGGCAACGTCATCGAACAGACTCGCTTGCAGAACGCCGCCGAGTCCGGACTCCGCGAAGGCGAGCGGCGCTTCGTCAACACCCTGCGTCCGCCGGAGCCCGGCACCGGTTGTACGGCCGACAACGTGGCCCGCCCCTGCCTGCTGGACCTCGCCGCGCTGAACCTGAAGCTGGCGGACACCCACCAGAATCCGGTCGGCGTGCTGAAGGGCATCGCCAATACCTGGATGAGTTACCGCGGCAGCGACATCAGCAGCGCGACCACCGCGGGCACGCTCTACAGCGTGCAGTGGAACAACCTGCCCATTCCCTCGGGCGGCCAGGTCAACGAAGCGGAAAGCCCCGAATACGGCAACCTGATGCGCGGCATCGGCACCTTCTACTACGAGACCAATAGCGTCGCGCGCAACCAGACCAACAGCGAAACCGTCCTGCAGACCGTTCTCGCCCGTCTCTATACCAACTGATCGAGCCTCGCATGAAATCGGTACTCCACCAGATCGGCAAGACCTCGCTGGCAGCCGCGCTCAGCGGCGCCGTCCTGCTCTCCGCCCAGACCACCCACGCCGCCGCCCTGTCGGTCAGCCAGCAGCCGCTGATGCTGATCCAGGGCGTCGCCCCGAACATGCTGGTGACTCTCGACGACTCGGGCAGTATGGCTTATGCCTATGCACCGGATAGCCTGGTCAACAGCCGCAACAACGTCTATTTCGCGTCGAACAGCTACAACCCGATGTACTTCGACCCGAATACCCAGTACAAGCTGCCGAAAAAGGTGACCCTTTCCAATGGCCAGATCCAGGTGCAGGACTATTCCAAGCCCAGCTTCACCGCGGCATGGCGCAACGGTTTCACTCAGGAAGGCCGGGTAAACCTTTCCCGTGACTACAGGCCAACGGTGCAGTACCAGGGCGGATCGGGAGCAGGCACCGAGTCCAGCATCGACTGGTACGGGGCTCCTGCCTTCTACTACCAATACAGCGGGGGCCGCGGTTGCAGCCTCACCACTTCGAGTTGCTACACCCGTGTGGAAATCAGCGGCGCGGCCCAGCAGCAGAACTTCGCCAACTGGTACTCCTTCTATCGTACCCGCGCCCTGGCCACCCAGACCGCCGCTAACCTGGCGTTCTACAGCCTGCCTGAAAACGCCCGGATCAGTTGGCAACTACTGAACAGTTCCTCGTGCCTGATCGGCAGTGGCTCCAGTAACTGTTACAACAACTACCTGAGAGACTTCACCGGGCAACATCGGGTGAACTTCTTCAACTGGCTGGAGAACCTGTCGGTCGGAGGTGGTACTCCGCTGCGTCAGGCCATGACTCGAGCAGGGGAGTTTCTCAAGAAGACCGGCGTCAACGGCCCCTATGCCTATCGACCTGGTACCCAGACCTCGCCGGAATACAGCTGCCGTGGCAGCTATCACATTCTGATGACCGATGGTCTTTGGAACAACGACTCGGCCAGCGTAGGCAATGCCGACAGCACGAGTCGTAGCCTCCCCGATGGCAAGAGCTACAGCAGCCAGACGCCTTACAGGGATGCTGCGTCCAATACCCTGGCCGACCAGGCCTTCCATTACTGGGCCACCGATGCCCGGCCGGATATCGACGACAATATCAAGCCGTACATTCCCTACCCGGACCAGGCCAATCCCTCGGCGGAGTACTGGAATCCGCGCAACGATCCGGCGACCTGGCAGCACATGGTGACCTATACCCTGGGCCTGGGCCTGACCACCAGCCTCACCAGCCCGAAGTGGGAGGGTTCCACCTACTCCGGCGGCTATGACGAAATCGCCGCCGGGCGCCTCAGCTGGCCGAACGCTTCGAATAACCATAGCAACAACGTCTATGACCTGTGGCACGCCGCAGTGAATTCCCGGGGCGAGTTCTTCAGCGCCGACTCGCCGGACCAACTGGTCGCGGCCTTCCAGGACATCCTCAACCGAATTTCGGGCAAGGACCTGCCGGCATCCCGCCCCGCCATCAGCTCGTCCCTGCAGGAAGACGACACTGGCGACAAGCTGACCCGCTTCGCCTACCAGACCAGCTTCGCCAGCGACAAGAACTGGGCTGGCGACCTGACCCGCTACAGCCTGACCACCCAGGACAAGGCCACCGTGCAGACCAAGCTGTGGAGCGCGCAGAGTATCCTCGACGCGATGCCCAACGGTGGAGCTGGCCGCAAGATCATGATGGCCGGATCCGGTACCTCGGGCCTCAAGGAGTTCACCTGGGGCAGCCTCAGCGCCGACCAGCAGCGGCAGTTGAACCGCGATCCGGACCGCAACGATGTCGCCGACACCAAGGGCCAGGACCGAGTGGCCTTCCTGCGTGGCGATCGCAGCAAGGAGAACAGCGACAACTTCCGCACCCGCAACTCGATCCTCGGCGATATCATCAACTCCTCGCCGGCGACGGTCGGCAAGGCCCAGTACCTGACCTACCTGGCCCAGCCGATCGAGCCCAGCGGCAACTACTCCACGTTCGCAGAAGCACAGAAAACCCGTGCCCCGCGGGTATACGTCGGCGCCAACGACGGCATGCTGCACGGTTTCGATACCGACGGTAACGAGACCTTCGCCTTCATCCCAAGCGCGGTCTTCGAGAAGCTCCACAAGTTGACCGCCCGCGGCTACCAGGGCGGCGCCCACCAGTTCTACGTCGACGGCTCGCCGGTGGTCGCCGACGCCTTCTTCGGCGGCGCCTGGCATACCGTGCTGATCGGCAGCCTGCGCGCCGGCGGCAAGGGTCTGTTCGCCCTCGACGTGACCGACCCCGCCAACATCAAGCTGCTCTGGGAAATCGGCGTGGACCAGGAGCCCGACCTTGGCTACAGCTTCCCCAAACCCACGGTCGCCCGGCTGCACAACGGCAAGTGGGCCGTGGTCACCGGAAACGGTTATTCCAGCCTGAACGACAAGGCCGCGCTGCTGATCATCGACCTGGAGACCGGGGCCATCACCCGCAAACTGGAAGTCACCGGCAGGACCGGCGTACCCAACGGTCTATCCAGCCCTCGCCTGGCAGACAACAACAGCGACGGCGTAGCCGACTACGCCTACGCCGGCGACCTGCAAGGCAACCTCTGGCGCTTCGACCTGATCGCCGGCAAGGTCAACCAGGACGATCCGTTCAGCCGAGCCAACGACGGCCCGGCGGTGGCCTCGAGCTTCAGGGTGTCTTTCGGTGGCCAGCCGCTCTATTCGGCGGTCGACTCCGCCGGCGCGGCGCAAGCGATCACCGCCGCGCCCTCGCTGGTTCGCCATCCGACACGCAAGGGCTACATCGTGATCTTCGGTACCGGCAAGTACTTCGAGAACAGCGACGCCCGGGCCGATACCAGCCGCGCCCAGACGCTCTACGGCATCTGGGACCAGCAAACCAAGGGCGAAGCCGCGGGCAGCACACCCCGACTGACGCGCGGCAACCTGCAGCAGCAGACCCTGGACCTCCAGGCCGACTCGACCTTCGCCTCGACCGCTCGCACCATTCGCATCGCCAGTCAGAACCCGGTCAACTGGCTGAACAATGACGGCAGCACCAAGCAGTCCGGCTGGTATCTGGACTTCATGGTCAACGGCACCCTGAAGGGCGAGATGCTGATCGAGGACATGATCGCCATCGGCCAGGTGGTGCTGCTGCAAACCATCACCCCGAACGATGACCCCTGTGCCGACGGCGCCAGCAACTGGACCTATGGCCTCGATCCCTATACCGGCGGTCGCACCAGCTTCACCGTGTTCGACCTGGCACGCCAGGGCGTCGTGGACTCGAAATCCGACTACAGCTACAACAAGCAGAACGTCGCGGTATCCGGTACCGAGCAGAAAGGCCTGGGAGGCTTGACGCTGAGCACCAACGAACAGGGCAATCCGGAAGTCTGCTCCTCGGGCGAATGCCTGACCGTGAACCCCGGTCCGAACACCCGTGGCCGCCAGAACTGGCGCCCCATCGAAGGAAAGAACTGATATGAAAGTGCTGCCTATGCTGCTGGCCCTGGCCGTTCCCGGCCTCTGCTGGGCCGAAGATCCCCAGACCTTCGAAGGCGCTGGCGTGGTCTTCGAAGTCCAGGTCGAGAAGAACCTGGTGGACATCGACCACCGGCTCTACCGCCTGCCCAACAGCACCGTCAGGAACGGCATGCCCAGCCTGTTTCAGGTCAAGCCGGGCTCCGTGGTGTCCTACTCTGGCACCGTCAGCCAGCCGTGGTCCACCATCACCGATATCTACATTCACAAACAGATGAGCGAACAGGAGCTGGCCGAGATGATCGAGAAAGAACAGCCCCGCCAGGACGGGGAGGAGCAGCCCCGATGAGGACAAGACAGAAGGGCTTCACGTTGCTGGAAATGGTGGTGGTAGTGGCGGTGATCGGCATCCTCCTCGGCATCGCCATTCCCAGTTACCAGAACTACGTGATCCGCTCCAACCGCACCGAGGGCCAGGCCCTGCTCTCGGACGCGGCCGCGCGCCAGGAACGCTACTACTCGCAGAACCCCGGGGTCGGCTACACCAAGGACGTGGCCAAGCTGGGCATGAGTTCGGCCAACTCGCCGAACAACCTGTACAATCTCACCATAGCGACGCCCACCAGCACCACCTATACCCTGACCGCCACGCCGATCAACTCGCAGACCCGCGACAAGACCTGCGGCAAGCTGACCCTCAATCAGCTCGGCGAACGCGGCGCAGCCGGCAAGACCGGCAACAACAGCACCGTCAACGACTGCTGGCGCTGAAACGAAAGAGCCCCTCTACAAGAGGGGCTCTTTCATTGCGCACGGTTCACAAAGCCTTGACCCGCAGTTCCTTGGGCATCGAGAAGGTAATGTTCTCCTCCCGCCCCTCCAGTTCCTGCTCCTCCGACGCCCCCCACTCGCGTAGCTGGGCGATCACGCCGCGCACCAGCACTTCCGGCGCGGAAGCGCCTGCGGTGATTCCGATGCGACGCACACCGTCGAACCAGCCGCGTTGCATGTCCTCGGCGCCGTCGATCAGGTAGGCCGGCGTGCCCATCCGCTCGGCGAGTTCGCGCAGGCGGTTGGAGTTGGAACTGTTGGGGCTGCCCACCACCAGGACCATGTCGCACTGGTCGGCCAGTTCCTTCACGGCATCCTGGCGGTTCTGGGTGGCATAGCAGATGTCGTTCTTGCGCGGTCCCTGGATCTGCGGGAACTTGGCGCGCAGGGCATCGATGACCTTCGAGGTGTCGTCCATCGACAGGGTCGTCTGGGTCACGTAGTGCAGGGCTTCGGGCTTGCGCACCTCCAGCGCGGCGACGTCGGCCTCGTCCTCCACCAGGTAGATGGCACCACCGTTGCTGGCATCGTACTGGCCCATGGTGCCTTCCACCTCGGGGTGCCCTTCATGCCCGATCAGCACGCATTCGTGGCCGTCGCGGCTGTAGCGCACCACTTCCATGTGCACCTTGGTCACCAGCGGACAGGTCGCGTCGAAAACCTTCAGGCCGCGCCCCTCGGCTTCCTTGCGGACCGCCTGGGAAACGCCGTGGGCGCTGAAGATGACGATGACGTTGTCCGGCACCTGATCGAGTTCCTCGACGAAGATGGCGCCGCGCTGGCGCAGGTTGTCCACGACGAACTTGTTGTGCACCACCTCGTGACGCACGTAGATCGGCGGGCCGAAGACATCGAGGGCACGGTTGACGATCTCGATGGCGCGATCCACGCCGGCGCAGAAGCCGCGGGGATTGGCGAGTTTGATTTGCATGGCGGTCTCGTGGGCGACGCGGTGATTGGACGAATGAACCTTGCTACCGCCCTCCCCGCTTGGGAAGGGCGCAGCGACCGACGGTTCAGGCCGGCTGGACGTCGATGATCTCGACTTCGAAGGCCAGGGTCTTGCCGGCCAGCGGATGATTGAAGTCGACGGTCACCTGCTGCTCATCGAACGCCTTGACCACGCCCGGCAGTTCGGTCTTGGCCGCGTCGTTGAAGATCACCAGCAGGCCCTCGGCCAGCTCCATGTCCTGGAACTGGTCGCGCGGCATGATCTGCACGTTCTGCGGATTCGGCTGGCCGAAGCCCTGTTCGGGAAGAATGCTCAGGGTCCGCTTGTCGCCAGCCTTCAAGCCGAACAGCGCCTGTTCGAAGCCCGGCAGCAGGTTGCCGTCGCCGACCTTGAACGAGGCCGGCTGCTTGTCGAAGGTGCTGTCGACGACGTTGCCGTCCTCCAGCTTGAGGGCGAAATGCAGGGTGACGCGGCTCTCCTGGCCAATGCGGGTCGACTCAGCCATGGGCGGCTTCTCCGGATTTCTTCGATCTGAACATGTCGAGCGCCAGCATGACGGCGCCGACGGTGATGGCGCTATCGGCCAGGTTGAACGCCGGGAAGTACCAGCGGTTCTGCCAGTGCACCAGGATGAAGTCCACCACGTGGCCAAGGACCATGCGGTCGTAGAGGTTGCCCAGGGCGCCGCCGAGCACCAGCGCCAGGGCGATGGCCAACCAGGTCTCGCCTTTCTTCAGGCGTTTCAGCCAGACCACCAGGATCGCGCTGACGACGATGGCGATCAGGGCGAACAGCCAGCGCTGCCAGCCCGAGCTGTCGGCCAGGAAGCTGAAGGCGGCACCGGTGTTGTAGGCCAGGGTCCAGCTGAACAGATCGGGGATCACCACGATCTGCTGGTACATGCTCAGTTCGGCCTGGAAGAACGCCTTGCTGAGCTGGTCGAGGACGAACACCAGCACGGTGATCCACAACCAGGGCAAGCGCCCGAAACGATCGACCTCAGGCATAGTGGCGAACCTCGCCGCTGCCTTCGATGTTCTCGATGCAGCGACCACACAGGTCAGGATGCGCAGCGTGCTGACCGACGTCCTCGCGATGGTGCCAGCAACGACCGCACTTGGCGTGGGTCGACTTGACCACTTTCAGCTTGAGGCCGGCGACTTCGCTGTCCACCGCGTCGGCCGGAGCCGCCGACAGCGGCGCCAGGGTCGCGGTCGAGGTGATCAGGACGAAGCGTAGCTCGTTGCCCAGCTTGGCCAATTGGGCCTGCAGCGCGTCTTCCGCATACAGGGTGACCTCAGCCTGCAGGTTGCCGCCCACGGCCTTGGCCGCGCGCTGGTTCTCCAGCTCCTTGTTGACCGCGGCCTTCACCGCCATGACCTGTTCCCAGTACTGGCGATTCAGCGTCACGTCGGCCGGCAGTTCGCTGAGGCCGTCGTACCAGGTGGCGAGCATTACCGACTCGGCGCGCTCGCCGGGCAGGAACTTCCAGACTTCCTCGGCGGTGAACGCCAGGATCGGGGCGATCCAGCGCACGAGGGCCTCGGCGATGTGGAACAGTGCGGTCTGGCAGGAGCGCCGGGCGACGCTGTTGGCGCCGGTGGTGTACTGGCGGTCCTTGATGATGTCCAGGTAGAACCCGCCCAGCTCCTGTACGCAGAAGTTGTGCACCTTGGAATAGACGTTCCAGAAGCGGTACTCGCGGTACGCCTCTTCGATCTCGCGCTGCAAGAGCAGGGCGCGGTCGACCGCCCAGCGATCCAGGGCCAGCATTTCCTGGGGCGGCAGCAGATCCGTGGCCGGATCGAAACCGTTCAGGTTGGACAGCAGGAAGCGCGTGGTATTGCGGATCCGCCGGTAGGCATCGGCGCTACGCTGGAGAATCTGCTGGGATACCGCGATCTCGCCCGAGTAATCGGTCGAAGCCACCCACAGGCGCAGGATGTCGGCGCCCAGGGTATCGATGACGGTCTGCGGCACCACGGTGTTGCCCAGCGACTTGGACATCTTGCGGCCGGACTCGTCGACGGTGAAACCGTGGGTCAGCAACTGGCGGTACGGCGCATGGTTGTCGATCGCGCAGCCGGTCAGCAGCGAGGAGTGGAACCAGCCACGGTGCTGGTCGGAACCTTCCAGGTAGAGATCGGCGACCGGGCCGCTGGCATGGCCGATCCGGTGGGAACCACGCAGCACGTGCCAATGGGTGGTGCCGGAGTCGAACCAGACGTCCAGGGTGTCGTTGATCTTCTCGTACTGCGCGGCCTCCTCGCCGAGCAGCTCGGCGGCGTCGAGCTTGAACCAGGCTTCGATGCCTTCCTTCTCGACTCGCTGCGCGACCTCTTCCATCAGCTCCACGGTGCGTGGATGCAGTTCGCCACTGGCCTTGTGCAGGAAGAACGGGATCGGTACGCCCCAGTTGCGCTGGCGCGAGATGCACCAGTCGGGACGCCCGGCGATCATTCCGTGCAGGCGCGCCTGGCCCCAGCCCGGGACGAATTCGGTCTGGGTGATGGCTTCCAGCGCTCGCTCGCGCAGGGAAGCACCCTGCCTGGGCTGCTTGTCCATGCCGACGAACCACTGCGCGGTGGCGCGATAGATCAGCGGCGTCTTGTGCCGCCAGCAGTGCATGTAGCTGTGATTGATGGTTTCGTGGGCCAGCAGGCTGCCGACCTCTTCCAGCTTGGCCACCACGTTGGGGTTGGCCTTCCAGATGAACTGGCCGCCGAAGAACGGCAACGAGTCGACGTAGACGCCGTTGCTCTGCACCGGGCTGAGGATGTCGTCGTTGCTCATCCCGTAGCGCTTGCAGGTATAGAAGTCGTCTTCGCCGTAGGCCGGCGACGAGTGGACGATACCGGTGCCGGCATCGAGGGCCACGTAGTCGGCCAGGTAGACCGGCGACAGGCGCTCGTAGAACGGATGGCGGAAGTTGATCAGTTCCAGCGCCTCGCCCTTGGCGGTGGCGACCACCTTGCCCTCGCGCTGGTAGCGCGCCAGGCAGGACTCGACCAGGGCCTCGGCCAGCACCAGGTAGCGATCGCCGGCATCGACCAGCGCGTAGTCGATCTCCGGATGCACGTTCAGCGCCTGGTTGGCGGGGATGGTCCAGGGCGTGGTGGTCCAGATGACGATCTGCGCCGGCTTGTCCAGGGCCGCCAGGCCGAAGGCCGCGGCCAGCTTGTCGGCATCCGCCACCGGGAAGCCGACGTCGATGGTCGGCGACTTCTTGTCGGCGTACTCGACCTCGGCCTCGGCCAGCGCCGAACCACAGTCGAAGCACCAGTTGACCGGCTTCAGGCCCTTGAACACGAAGTCCTGCTTGACCATTTCCGCGAGGGCGCGGATTTCGTTCGCCTCGTTGGCGAAATTCATGGTCTTGTAGGGGTTGTCCCACTCGCCGAGCACGCCCAGGCGGATGAAGTCGGCCTTCTGCCCTTCGATCTGCTCGGCCGCGTATTCGCGGCACAGTTCGCGGGTCTTGTCCGCCGGAAGATTCTTGCCGTGGGTGGTCTCGACCTTGTGCTCGATGGGCAGGCCGTGGCAATCCCAGCCCGGCACATAGGGCGCGTCGTAGCCCGCCAGGGTCTTGGAGCGGACAATGATGTCCTTGAGAATCTTGTTGACCGCGTGACCGATGTGAATGCTGCCGTTGGCGTACGGAGGGCCATCGTGCAGGACGAACTTCGGACGGTCGCCGCCAATGGCCCGCAGCTTCTGGTACAGACCGATGTCGTTCCAGAACTTCAGGGTTTCCGGCTCGCGCTGGGGCAGGCCGGCTTTCATTGGGAAGGCGGTTTCCGGAAGGTTTAGCGTCGCTTTGTAGTCGGTCATCTCAGGGCCTGTTCAGGATCTCTTCAATCAAGCGGTTGGCCCAGCCAGTAGGCCCGGGCGGCGGCGATATCCGCGAGAATCGCCGCCTTGAGTGCCTCCAGGGAGGCAAAACGCTGCTCGTCGCGCAGCTTCTGGTGGAAGGTCACCTGCAGATGCCGGCCGTATAGATCGCCGGCGAAATCGAGCAGGTGCACTTCCAGATGGGGACGGCCGTCGCCGTTCACCGAAGGGCGGGTGCCGATGTTCGCCACCCCCTGGCAACGCTGGCCATCGACCAGCGTACTGACCAGGTAGACCCCGTTCAACGGCGCCTTGCGCCGTTTCAGTTGAATGTTGGCCGTGGGCGAGCCCAGTTGCCGGCCGAGTTTCTGTCCATGCAGGACCCGTCCGCTCAGGCTGAAGGGACGCCCCAGAAGGCGCTCGGCGAGATGCAGGTCGCCCTCGGCCAGGGCCTGGCGGACCCGCGTGCTGCTCACCCGCACACCGTCCAGTTCGACGGTGGTGGCCGCCTCGACGGTGAACCCCTGCTCGCGACTGGCGTTCACCAGGAAGGCGAAGTCACCGGAGCGGTCGCAGCCGAAACGGAAATCGTCGCCCACTTCAAGATGCCGCACCGCCAGTCCATCGACCAGGACCTGGCGGACGAACTCGGCTGCCGACAGCTCGCGCAAGCGGCGGTTGAAGGCCAGGCAGAGCACCACGTCGACGCCCTGCCCACGCAGCAACTCGAGTTTCTCGCGCAGGCGGGTCAGGCGCACCGGCGCCGAATCGGGGGAGAAGAACTCGCGCGGCTGCGGCTCGAAAATCACCACGCAGCTGGGTACGCCCAGCTCCAGCGAGCGCTCGCGCAGACGCGCCAGGATAGCCTGGTGCCCGAGGTGGACGCCGTCGAAGTTACCGATGGTGGCGACGCAGCCCCCGGCCAGGGGCTGCAGGTTGTGTAGTCCGCGAAGCAGCTGCATAGCACGCTTATTGCTCAGAAAGTGGTCGATTATACGCGTACCGGGCGCCGGACAACAGGCAAAACGGCATGATCCCGCCGCCAGCCCGGACGCGCTTCACAGCACCGCCCGGCGGGAAAAGTCGCGCAGGCGGAAACCCAGCAGCGCGAGCATACCGAAATAGGCCAGGAGACCGGCAACCACCAGCAGGCCGAGGCGCAGGAATCGCTCCAGCATGGCGCCCTGCTCCCAGGCCGGCAGCCAGTGCATCGTGGCCAGCAGCACCGCCGACATCGCCAGCACCGCGACCACCAGCTTGACCAGGAACTTCGCCCAGCCCGGTTGCGGCAGGTACAGACGCTGCTTGCGCAGTTGCCAGTAGAGCAGGCCGGCATTCAGGCAGGCGGCCAGGCCGATGGACAGGGCCAGGCCGGCATGCTGAAGCGGGCCGATGAAGGCCAGGTTCATCAGTTGGGTGGAAACCAGGGTGAAGAGCGCGATCTTCACTGGCGTACGGATGTTCTGCTGGGCATAGAAGCCCGGCGCCAGAACCTTGACCAGGATGATGCCGAGCAGGCCGACGGAGTAGGCGACCAGCGCGCGCTGGGTCATCGCCGCGTCCACCGTGGTGAACTTGCCGTACTGGAACAGCGAGACGGTCAGAGGTTCGGCGAGGATCGCCAGGGCCAGCGAACACGGCAGCACCAGCAGGAAGCACAGGCGCAGGCCCCAGTCGAGCAGGCGCGAGTACTCATGGCGATCCTTGTTCGAATAGGTCTTCGCCAGCATCGGCAGGAGGATCGTCCCCAGCGCCACGCCCAATACGCCGGAAGGCAGCTCCATGAGGCGGTCGGCGTAGTACATCCAGGACACCGAACCGGCTGCCAGGAACGAGGCGAAGATGGTGTTGATGATCAGCGAGATCTGGCTCACCGAGACCCCCAGGATCGCCGGCAGCATCAGCTTCATCACCCGCCAGACGCCGCTGTCCCTGAGGTTCAGGCGCGGCAGCACGAGCATGCCGATCTTCCTCAGGTGCGGCAGTTGATAGAGGAGCTGCAACAGGCCGCCGGCCAGCACCGCCCAGCCCAGCACCATGACCGGCGGATCGAAATAAGGCGTGAGGAACAGCGCGAAGCCGATCATTGCGACGTTCAGCAGGGTCGGCACGAAGGCCGGCACCGAGAAGCGGTTCCAGGTGTTGAGGATCGCGCCGGCCAGGGACGACAGCGAGATCAGCAATATATAAGGAAAGGTCACCCGCAGCAGGTCGGTGGTCAGGGCGAACTTTTCCGGGGTATCGGCGAAGCCCGGCGCGGTGACCCAGATAACCCAGGGCGCGGCGAGGATGCCGAGCGCCGTGACCAGCGCCAGCACCAGCGTGAGCAAGCCGGAAACGTAGGCGATGAAGGTCCGCGTCGCCTCCTCGCCCTGCTGGTTCTTGTACTCTGCCAGGATCGGCACGAAAGCCTGGGAAAACGCCCCCTCGGCGAAGATCCGCCGCAACAGGTTGGGCAGCTTGAAGGCGACGAAAAAGGCGTCGGTGGCGAGGCCGGCACCGAAGATCCGCGCCAGGATGGTATCGCGGACGAAGCCGAGGACCCGCGACAGCATGGTGATGGAACTCACCGCCGCCAATGATTTGAGAAGATTCATGGATGTCGGGCTGCCGGCATGTCGAAATTGATCCTGTCCAAGACCGCGACCGGCCGGGCCGGTTCATCGCGCGAGTACGCCCTCGCCGCCGAACGGCGGTCCGCAAGGGCGCGCCGAGTGTAGAATGCGCGCCGGAATAAATCACCCGCAAGAAAGCAGGCGACATCCGTCGCCGATCTTTCCGGCCGCATGTGCAGCCCCTTGACAACCCCTGGAGGCGACGGCATTATTCGCGGCCTTAATTTGTTCGCTATTTACCCAGTTTTTTTCGAGGAGCTCGACGGTGGCCAACACACCTTCCGCCAAAAAACGCGCCAAACAGGCTGAGAAGCGTCGCAGCCACAACGCCAGCCTGCGCTCCATGGTGCGCACCTACATCAAGAACGTCGTGAAAGCCATCGACGCCAAGGACCTGGAAAAAGCCCAGGCCGCCTTCACCGCCGCTGTACCGGTGATCGACCGCATGGCTGACAAAGGCATCATCCACAAGAACAAGGCTGCTCGTCATAAGAGCCGTCTGAGCGGCCACATCAAGGCCCTCAGCACCGCTGCCGCCTAAGGCACGCCTTGCTCGAATAAAAAACCGGCCAATGGCCGGTTTTTTATTGCCCGCGACTCGCTCGCTTCAGCGAGCGGTCGGCCATGGCATGAGGGGAATCGCCGTCACCGCGTTCTGCGGACTACCTTCGATCACCCGGTCGCTGTAGACCAGATAGACCAAGGCATTGCGCTTGCGATCGAAGAAGCGCACCACCTGCATGCTTTTGAACACCAGCGAAGTGCGCTGCTTGAACACCTCTTCGCCATCCTTGAGTTCGCCACTGAACTGGATCGGCCCCACCTGGCGACAGGCGATCGACGCCTCGGCGCGATCCTCCGCCAGCCCCAGGCCGCCCTTGACCCCACCGGTCTTGGCGCGCGACAGATAGCAGGTCACGCCCTGCACCTTGGGATCGTCGAAAGCCTCGACGACAATCTTGTCGTTCGGCCCGACCCACTTGAACACCGTGGAAACCTCGCCGATCTCCTCCGCCCCGGCAAGCGCCGGCAACAGCAGCAGACCACCCAGCAACCCCGCGAGCTTGCGCATTCGCCCTCTCCTCAGACCAGAACCAGATTGTCGCGATGCACCAGCTCCGGCCCATCCACGTAGCCGAGCAAGGCCTCGATGGCATCCGTCGGCTGACCGAGGATCTTCTGCGCCTCCAGCGCACTGTAGTTAACCAGGCCGCGTGCCACTTCGCGCCCGCCCTGGTCCACACAGACCACCATCTCGCCGCGACGGAAGCTGCCCTGGACCGCCTTGACCCCAACCGGCAACAGGCTCTTGTGATCCTGGCTCACCGCCTTCACCGCCCCATCGTCCAGCACCAGGGTGCCGCGCATCTGCAAGTGGCCGGCCAGCCATTGCTTGCGCGCCGCCTTGCGACTGCGATCAGGGGTCAACAGGGTGCCGAGGCGTTCGCCGGCGCGCAGGCGGTCGAGGACACGCTCGATACGCCCGCCGACGATCACCGTATGCCCGCCGGAACGCGCCGCCAGGCGCGCCGCCCGCAGCTTGGTCTGCATTCCGCCGCGCCCCAGGGCGCCGGCACTGCCGCCGGCCACCGCATCGAGCTGCGGATCATCGGCACGCGCCTCGTAGATCAGTTGGGCATCGGGATTGTTGCGCGGATCGGCGTCGAACATCCCGTCGCGATCGGTAAGGATCACCAGCAGGTCGGCCTCGACCAGGTTGGCCACCAGTGCCGCCAGGGTGTCGTTGTCGCCGAAGCGGATCTCGTCGGTGACCACCGTGTCGTTCTCGTTGATCACCGGGACCACGCCCAGCTCGACCAGGGTCCGCAGGGTGCTGCGGGCGTTCAGGTAGCGCTTGCGGTCGGAGAGGTCGTCATGGGTCAGCAACACCTGGGCGGTCTGCAGGCCATGCAGGGCGAAGCTGGACTCCCAGGCCTGCACCAACCCCATTTGCCCCACCGAGGCGGCGGCCTGGAGTTCGTGCATCGCGCTAGGTCGGGACACCCAGCCCAGGCGGCTCATACCGGCGGCGACGGCGCCGGACGACACCAGCACCAGCTCGATGCCGGCGCAATGCAGCGCCACCATCTGCTCGACCCAAACGGCCATGGCATTGCGATCCAGCCCACGGCCATCGGCCGTCAGCAGGGCGCTACCGATCTTCACCACCCAGCGCCGCGCGCCAGTCACCTTGTCCCGCATACCCTCAACCTTAGAAGCCCAGGCTTCGACTCTTCAGCCCCGCCGGCCCGCCCGGCGGGGTATCACGCCATCAGGGAACGTAGAAGATCTCCGGACCGTCGCCGTCGTCTTCCTCATCATCGAAATCATCGTCATCCACCGCACCGGCGTTCTTCAGACCCGAACGCCGCAGCGCGCGCGCATCGTCCAGGGCCTGCAGACGGGCCCGCGCCTCGTCCTCGATACGCCGGTCGAGTTCGGCCAGTTCCTCGGCATACTGCGGATCTTCTTCCAGGCGCAGGGTACGCTCGTCGAGATAGCGCATGATGTCCTGGCTGAGCGCCTCGGTGCCATCGCGCTCCAGGGCGGAGATCACATAGACCGGGCCTTCCCAGCCCAACCGCTCGATCACCGCCTGCTTGCGCGCCTCGCGCTCGGCCGGATCGAGGATCTGGTCCATCTTGTTCAGCACCAGCCAGCGCTCGCGCTCGGTCAGCGCCGGACTGAAGCGACCCAGCTCGCGAACGATGACCTCGGCGGCATCGGCCGGATCGCTTTCGTCCAGCGGCGCCATGTCCACCAGATGCAGAAGGATGCGGGTCCGCGCCAGATGCTTGAGGAAGCGAATGCCCAGCCCGGCGCCTTCGGCGGCACCTTCGATCAGGCCGGGAATGTCGGCGACCACGAAGCTCTTGTAGCGACCGACGCTGACCACGCCGAGGTTCGGCACCAGGGTGGTGAACGGATAGTCGGCCACCTTCGGCTTGGCCGCGGACACTGCGCGGATGAAAGTGCTCTTGCCGGCATTCGGCAGTCCCAGCAGGCCGACGTCGGCCAGCACCTTCAGTTCCAGCTTGAGGTCACGCGCCTCGCCCGGCTTGCCCGGGGTGGTCTGGCGCGGCGCCCGATTGGTACTGGATTTGAAACGGGTGTTACCGAGGCCGTGCCAGCCGCCCTGCGCGACCATCAGCCGCTGACCGGGCTCGGTCAGGTCGCCGATGATTTCCTGGGTATTGGCGTCGATCACGGTGGTACCGACCGGCACCGGCAGGATCAGGTCGTCGCCCTTGGCCCCGGTGCAGTCCTTGCTGCCGCCGTTCTCGCCGCGCTGGGCATCGAAACGGCGGGTGTAGCGATAGTCGACCAGGGTGTTCAGGTTGACGTCGGCTTCCAGGTAGATGGAACCGCCGTCGCCACCGTCGCCGCCGTTGGGACCGCCCTTTTCGATGAACTTCTCGCGACGAAAGCTCATGAGGCCATTGCCGCCGTCACCGGCTTTCACGTGGATTGATACTTCATCGACGAATTTCATGGATACGCCTCCCACCACGAGGGCGGGTTAACAGAAAAAAACATAGGATACAGGATGCCCCGAAAGCAGGGCATGGCCGGAAGCCGGCGCAGAAACAAAAAAGCCCCGTCGCGAGACAGGGCTTTTTCAGCGAGCTATTGCTTAGGCAGCAACGATGCTCACGTATTTGCGACCAAAGGCGCCTTTGGTCTCAAACTTGACCACGCCGTCCACTTTCGCGAACAGGGTGTGGTCCTTGCCCAGGCCAACGCCGTAACCGGCGTGGAATTTGGTGCCGCGCTGACGAACCAGGATGTTGCCAGCCTTTACAGCCTGGCCGCCGAACAGTTTCACGCCAAGGCGTTTACTTTCTGAGTCGCGGCCGTTGCGGGTAGAACCGCCAGCTTTTTTGTGTGCCATGAGTCATATCCTCCAGAAAGGAATTAGGCCTGAATGCCGGTGATCTTGATTTCAGTGAACCACTGGCGGTGGCCCTGACGCTTCATGTGGTGCTTACGACGGCGGAACTTGATGATGCGGACCTTGTCGTGACGGCCGTGGGAAACCACTTCAGCGGTAACCTTCGCACCTTCGACGACCGGCAGGCCGATTTTCACGTCTTCGCCATTGGCAACCAGCAGGACGCGGTCGAAATCGATCGCTTCGCCGGTAGCGACGTCGAGTTTCTCGACCTTGAGGAATTCGCCTTCGGTGACTTTGTGCTGCTTGCCACCGGTAACAATCACTGCGTACATGTGTATCTCCGTTAAACCTGCTCACCCGACGCTTTATAGAAGTAGGAATCGGCCGGCATGGCTGCATGGGGTCGGATCGGACGCCCGTGCAATTGCGTAAGGCAGGGTATGCCAAGGAAGTTCAGGGCCCGCGATTGTACGGAAAGGTCCAGGCCGAGGCAAGTGCCACGGGCCTTTCCTTGACAGTCCCCCCCCTGCCACCTAGCATGCCGCGCAATCTTTGTGGAGCTATTGTCACTGATGCAACCCCAGGCCTTCTACCGCGTGGTGGCGGAAGATTTCACCGCCGTCGACGGGATCATCCGTCGCCAACTCACCTCCCGCGTTCCCCTGGTGGAAAAGATCGGCGACTACATCATCTCCGCCGGCGGCAAGCGCCTGCGTCCGCTGCTGGTCCTGCTCGCCGGCAAGACCCTGGGCTACAAGGGCGACGACCTCTGCCTGCTGGCCGCCACCATCGAATTCCTGCACACCTCCACTCTGCTGCACGACGACGTCGTCGACGCCTCCGGCCTGCGCCGCGGCCGCTCCACCGCCAATGCCCTGTGGGGCAACGCGCCGAGCGTGCTGGTAGGCGACTTCCTTTATGCCCGCTCCTTCGAAATGATGGTCGAGCTGGGTTCCATGCCGGTCATGCGCATCATATCCCAGGCCACCCGGGTGATCGCCGAGGGCGAAGTGCTGCAATTGTCCAAGGTACGCGACGCCAGCACTACCGAAGAGACCTACATGGAAGTGATCCGCGGCAAGACCGCGATGCTTTTCGAGGCCTCGACCCACAGCGCCGCCGCGCTGTGCCAGGCCGGCGAGGAACAGTCCGAGGCACTGCGCCGCTTCGGCGACTACCTGGGAATCGCCTTCCAGCTGGTGGACGACCTGCTCGACTACCGCGGCGACGCTGCGACCCTCGGCAAGAACGTCGGCGACGACCTCGCCGAAGGCAAGCCCACCCTGCCGCTGATCGTCACCATGCGCGACGGCACCGAGGAGCAGGCCGCGCTGGTACGCAAGGCCATCCAGCAAGGCGGCAGCCAGGACCTGGAGAGCGTCTGTGCCGCCGTCGAGGCTGCCGGCGCCCTGGACTATACCGCCAACCTCGCCCGCGACTACGCCGCCCGCGCCATCGCCTGCCTGGATACGCTGCCGGACAACGAATACCGCTCCGCCCTGGTCGAACTCAGCGAATTCGCTGTCGCCCGTACCCACTGAACCGGGCTCGACTTGTGACGAACGCCGCCGTTTTCACGGCGGCGTTTTCGTTTTGCGACGAAAGGCACGATCAAGACTTGCTATTACGATAATAAGAATTATTCTCATCTCACAGTCTTGTCACGGAGATGAGCGCCATGACTTATTTGATCGATGCCTGGCTTGATCGGCCACACCCCTACCTGCGGATCCTGCACCGGGAAACCGGGGAAATCTGCGCAGTCCTGGAAGAAGACGCGCTGGACGAACTGCGTGACCAGGGCGGCCTGGACCTGCACGAGTTGAACTCGAGCGAACCGCTGATCCTCAAGGAGCTGGTACGCAACCTGTTCCTCTTCTGCTACGCCCGCGCCCTGCGCTGAGCCTTTGCGATGACGCCAGGACGCGTCATCCGTGCGCCGCTGCCCGGGAGGCGGATCGCACGAACGGAGGCAAAGGCGCCTCCGGCCGGTTCCGGGAAGGTCACGGACGACCTTCCCGGAGTCACTTTCCTCATGTCCCGGTCTTTCCGCAACGCCTCGCCCGAGCACGCCGGCAGCTCCTCGCCGCGACAGGGATTCCTGCCTGATCCACATCAAGCCGACCTCGCCTGAAAGCCGTTACAACAGCGGCGTGACCGTCGTCCTGTCGACGGCCGCATAACGAAAAAAAGAATGGACCGTGGCCGAGGGGACCGCCCCAGGCCTACGCCTAAGGATGAGGAAATGCCTGCTTCTTTCCCGCGCCTCGGCTTGCTCGGCGCGCTGTGCTCCATCGTTCCCCTGCTCCATGCCAGCGAACCGACCACGGACGCTGCGCTCATCGAAAAAGGCCGCTACGTGGCCCAGCTCGGCGACTGCATCGCCTGCCATACCGGCCCGCAGGGCGCGCCGATGGCCGGCGGCCTGGAGCTGAAGACGCCAATGGGTACCATCTACTCGACCAACATCACTCCCGACCGGGAGACCGGCATCGGCCGCTACAGCTTCGAAGAGTTCGACCGCGCCATGCGCAAGGGGGTGACCGCCGAGGGAGTGAATCTCTATCCGGCGATGCCCTACCCGTCCTACGCCAAGATCAGCGAAGAAGACATGCGTGCGCTGTACGCTTACCTGATGCACGGCGTGCAACCCGTCACCCAGGCGAATACGCCGAGCGCGATGAGCTGGCCGTTCAACCAGCGCTGGGGCCTGTCGCTGTGGAACTGGGCGTTCCTCGACGACGCGCCGTTCATCCCCTCCAGCGACGCGGACCCGGTGATCAACCGCGGCGCCTACCTGGTACAGGGGCTCGGCCACTGCGGCGCCTGCCATACTCCGCGCGGCATCGCCTTCCAGGAAAAAGCCATGAGCGAAGCCGGTCGTTCCGGGCAGTTCTACCTCGCCGGAGAAACCGTCGAACAATGGCAAGCCCTGAGCCTGCGCAACCTGTGGACGGTGGAGGACACCGTGCAGTTGCTGAAGACCGGGCAGAACCGCTTCGCCACGGTGTCCGGCAGCATGACCGATGTCATCCACCACAGCACCCAGCACTTCAGCGACGACGATCTGCTGGCCATCGCCAGCTACCTGAAGTCCCTGCCGGCCGGCAAGGACGACCTGCCCATGCCCGACAGCGAACGCCCACTGGCAGCACCGGTCGACCTGTACAGCTCGCGGGGCGGTCTCGGCTACGCGCAGTTCTGCTCCGACTGCCACCGCAAGGACGGCAGCGGCGTCCCGGGCATGTTCCCGCCGCTGGCCGGCAACCCCACGGTCGCTTCGGCCAACCCGAGCACGCTACTGCATATCACCCTTACCGGTTGGAAAACCGCGCAGACCGCAACCCACTCGCGGGTCTACACCATGCCCGGCTTCGCCCAGCTGGAAGACCGCGAAATCGCCGAGATCCTCAGCTTCGTCCGCAGCAGTTGGGGCAACCAGGGTTCGTCGATCGATGCCGGCCAGGTGAAGAAACTGCGCCAGCGGATCGAGGCCGGCAACGGCCCGGCCACGACCTTCGTCTCTCCACGCCTGGCGGACATGCTCGCGGCGCCGAACGCCGAACAGGTGGTACGCGGCATGCGCCTGCACCTGGAGACCCGCGAGCTGCTGCCGGCGAACGTCGGCAACCAGTTGAACTGCACCAGTTGCCACCTGAACGCCGGAACCGTAGCCGACGGCTCGCCCTTCGTCGGCGTCTCGGCGTTCTTCCCCAGCTACGCGCCCCGGGCGGGCAAGGTCATCGGCCTGGAGGAACGCATCAACGGCTGCTTCCGGCGCTCGATGAACGGTAAGCCTCTGCCGCCGGACTCTGCCGACATGCAGGCGATGGTGGCCTACTTCGACTGGATGAAGAACAACACCCGGCCGCAGGACAAGGTCGCCGGCCGCGGCGTCGGCAAGGTCGACCCGGCGCTGAAGCCCGACCCGGAGAACGGCCGCAAGGTCTACGCCCGACAATGCGCGGTGTGTCATGGCGAGAATGGCGAGGGGCTGAGGAACAGTGCCGGCGAGATGCTCTTCCCACCGCTGTGGGGCGACGAGTCGTTCAATATCGGCGCCGGCATGGCGCGGACCTTCACCGCTGCCGCCTTCGTCAAGCACAACATGCCGATCGGCTTCCAGGAACGCTTCCCGCTCGGCCAGGGCGGCCTCAGCGACCAGGACGCAGTGGACGTCGCGGAGTACTTTTCGCACCAGCCGCGCCCGGACTTCCCGGACAAGATCAAGGACTGGCCGAAGGACAAGCGTCCGCTGGATGCCCGCTACTGATGCCGCCATGAAAAACGCCCCGTCGATGCGTCGACGGGGCGTTTCGCTCCTTCCTGGGGCCGATGCGCCTCAGAGGATTTCCAGCAGTTCGACGTCGAACACCAGCACGCTGTGCGGGGGAATGCTGCCGACGGCCTGGCCGCCATAGGCCAGTTCGCTCGGTACGTGCAGGCGCCACTTGGAGCCGGCGTTCATCAGTTGCAGCGCTTCGACCCAGCCGGCGATCACGCCGCCCACCGGGAACTCGGCCGGCTGGCCACGCTGGTAGGAGCTGTCGAATACGGTGCCGTCGATCAGGGTGCCGTGGTAGTGGGTGCGCACGGTATCCTCGCGGGAAGGCTTGGCGCCCTCGCCAGTGCTCAGCACTTCGAACTGCAGGCCCGAGGGCAGCACGGTCACGCCTTCGCGCTTGGCGTTCTCGGCCAGGTAGGCGCGGCCTTCGCCAGCGGCGGCTTCGGCCTTGGCCTGGGCTTCGGCCTGCATGCGCTCGCGGATCACCTGGAAGCTGGCCGACAGCGCCTCGCCGGAAACCCGGCTGTCGATACCTGCGAACGCATCGGACAGGCCGGCCAGGACTGCGTCCAGGGTCATGCCCGGAACCGGATTCTCGCGCAGTTGGTCGCCCAGTTGACGGCCGATGCCGTAGCTGACACGGGCTTCGTCAGTGGTCAGGTTGAGTTCGCTCATGGCGCTGCTCCGCTGTGGGGTCGAAAAAGGGCGGCCAGCCTAGCACAGAAGGCCCTTCCCCCCTACCGGCGCAGCCGCTTGTGCTCAACCCTGGCGGATCGACAGCGGCAGCCCGCCGATAAACGAACCCGACTCGGCCAGGAGTCCACACATCTCGTCATCGACATCGGCGCACACCAACTCCACCGGAACCCTGTCCAGCCCGCGCAGTACCTGGCGCGCATGCTCCACGGAGCGCAGGCTGACCGGCTGGCCGAGATCGTCCTCCACCGGATAGGCGCGGTCGCCCATCTGCGCCTCCAGGACATAGATGCCGCCCTCCAGCGACACCAGGTGCAAGGCGTCGATATGTCCGGCCTGGACCCGGCCGGCGAGATCCTGCATGTTCATCGCGAACCTCTCGAGGTTGCGCAGGCAGCGGAAGCCTCCAGGTTTCCGCCAACCGCCTCGGTCCCGACAGCGCCGGCCCGACTCCCGGCATCGTCCGGCCGGCAGGCCCCGACGATGCGAAGGACGCCCGCTCCCGGCGTCCGCCCGATATCACAGGAAAGTCTTGCCCAGGCGGCAGGCAACGCAAGCCGGAAACGCCGCCGCCCGTCCGTTTTACAACGGCCGGGCGGCGCGAGCGAAACACTGGAGAGGGTCGTCAGTGACGGGTCTGCTTATCCAGGTAGCCCATGGCGAACGCCGAGAGCACGAAGGTCATGTGGATGATCACGTACCACATCAGCTTGTTGTCCGGCACATTCTTCGCGTCCATGAAGATGCGCAACAGGTGGATCGAAGAGATCGCCACGATGGAGGCGGCCACCTTGTTCTTCAGCGAGCCGGAATCCATCTTGCCCAGCCAGCTGAGCTTTTCCTTGCCTTCGTCGATGTCCAGTTGCGAAACGAAGTTCTCGTAGCCGGAGATCATCACCATGACCAACAGGCCGCCAACCAGAGCCATGTCGATCAGTGAGAGCAGGACCAGGATCAGGTCCAATGTCATCAACCTAAGCTGCAGCCCTGCCCAAGGCAAGCCCCCCGAAGCAGCCAGCCGCCATGGCCGTCGGGCGATGACCAGGCCTCTGCCGCTCAATCAGGCGGTCTAGCTGGGCTGGCGGTGATGTGATCATCGTCTGTTCCGGCTGTCTAGGCGAGATTTCTCGTCCTCCGGACGAGCCTATGCCGACCGCTTGTGGCCAGCTTTTTTTGCACGGAGGTTGGGCGGTGGTGTTTCTTCAGCGCGTCGGTTTGTAGCCCTCACAACCTCGGCTGGCTGCGCGTTTGCGTTGGCGCGCAAAGCTACGGCCTGAGCGTACGGCACTGAGGCTTTTAGCCATCAAGGCCAGCACATTGCTCAGCCCCTGAGCACAGTGCCGCACCAGCAGCTCGACCAGGGTATTTTTGAGCCGTGACACGCCTTGGGTGAAGTTGACTTTCCATCGCAGCTTGCGACCTTTGTGGCGCTGTTCGATGACCGGCTGTAGCAGGTGCTGCATCAACAGCGCCAGGTTCTTCAACAGTTGAGCGGCATGAAAGTCCTGCTTTACAGCGGTCACGCTGCGGCCGCTGAAGTTGTCCAGCGTCAGGGTTTGTTTGAGGCGACGGAAGTCGGTTTCGATGCCCCAGCGGCGGTGGTAAAGCTCGGCAAACACCTCAGCGGGAAAGGCTTCTCGATCCAGCAGCGAGGTCAGCAATACTTCGCTTTCGCCGTTGGCCAACTCGACCCGGATCAGTCTCAGCTCGATCTGGCTGGCAGGATCAACGCCAGCCTCGGAGCAGAACAGACGTGCTTCAGGATGGTTGGCCACGAAAAGCTGTGTGTCTTCAACTTGGCCAGAGTGTAGAAACGCTTTGACCTGGGCGTTATAGCCACAGGGCAGGCGCATCAGAAAGTGCCGCTGTTGCTGCGCGAACAGCGCGAATAACCAGTGCCCAGGGTAACCACGGTCAAACAGCGTCAGGCTGTCAGCCGGCAGGTGCTCAAGGTGCAGATGGGCACAGTCGCGCTCACCGACTGTCAGGGGCACGATCAGGCTATGCAAGGTTTGACCGTCAGCGACTTCGTAGAGTGTGGACAAGCGAGCCATGGGAAAGCCAGAGTGACTGCCAAAGAAGGTCGCCATGGTCGACTCCAGGGGTAAATGCACGGTCGAGCCATCCACCGCGAGCACCCTCAGCCCACGCCACTTCTGACGCAGCCCGAAGCAGTCAATTTGTTGCTGCAGGAGGCGATTGAGACTTTCAAATACCTCGGGGTTGAGCTTTTTGCGCGCTTTGCAGAAGGCCTGCGCAGTGACCATTTGCGTCTCAGTCGACGCCTGATTGAGTACGCGATAGAACTGATCGAGTTCGGTTTGCAGGGCCGTGCGCGGCTGATTGAGCAGGAACAGGACGAGGTTCTTGAAGGTGAGCTGGCGTCGGCGGGTAAAGTCTTGAGGATTCTGGCGGTGGGCGGCGATGAAGGCGGGACAATCGAGCGGGCTGGTTATTTTTTGTACAATTTTCAAGCCAGGGTTTGGCTGGCGGTGTCAAGCGATGCGGTATAGGTAGTCAAAAGGGCTTCTCCCATGCACTGATTTGAGCGCTAATTATATGATATTTATGGATAATTTCCAAAGTTGATGACATTG